>JAZNJP010000001.1:0-2758 GCA_045578125.1 Candidatus Gastranaerophilales bacterium
AGCACATATAAAGGTGGCTCAACCACAGTTCTTGATAGTACTATTGCAGATACAAGCTTCAAACCTGCAAACATTACCAAAGAAAATATCCAAGATAATTGGTCAAAATTAACTGAAGAACAAAAAACAACTTGGGTAAAAGATTTGAAAAACCCAGATGGAACAGCAAGGTTTGCTGATCAAAAATCAATTGAAGATATCGCATATTATATTGACACAGCTCCTAAAGAAGTGGCGCAAATTTTGGATTTGAAAAATCCTGATGGCACATATAGGTTTGACAAGCCTTTGGAAATTGGTATCGTAACAAGACAATTAGAACGTTACCCTGATGAAGTTACAAAACTTTTGAACTTGAAAAATATTGACGGCACACCAAGGATAAACAACGTATATAATTACGGCAATTTAGCTGCTATGGCGAGCCAATATCCTGACGCAATGGATGCTTTATTGAACCTAAAAAATGCTGATGGCACATTCAAATTCAACCCAGATATCGGTGAAGATTTAGCTGAAATTAAAACAAGAATTGGAAATGTTGCCTATGGAATGAGCGGGGCAAATAATCCGCCTATTCAATACAATATTAAAGATTTATCACACAAAATTAAAGAATTGAAAAAATCTGGATATCTAACTGCGAATATAGATATTAAAAATATTTCAAAAAATCCTGGCATGATTGATAACGAATTATTGCGCGATATTGATAAAATGTATAGCGCAATGCAAAAAGGCGTTAGTGTTGAAGACGCATTTGTTCCAAAATTTGCAGATGCTTCGGTCGCTGCAAAAAGCTTGAACACAGGCGATATGTGTCGAGTTGGCAATTCAAATAAAGTTGCAATCAAGCTATCAAATGGAACTGTTGAAGAACTAAATATGTCTTATGAAAAATATTTAGAACTATTCCCTCCTGTTTCTGAATATGTTTCAGGACAGCAACAAATCGGAGACTGCTATCTTGTTTCATCAATCGACCAACTATATAAAACACCTGAAACAAAAGCAAATGTCTTAAGGTCATTTACAGAAAACCCAGACGGCAGTGTTACGGTTCAATTACCTAGCGGAAAGGCTAAATTTACAATTGCTCCAGGCACAAAAGTTGACGATTACGTAATAAAAGAAATGCAAACAGCAAAAGGTAATAAAAAAGGTAACTTCATAATGAGCGCTTCTGAAGGCTATAAAGCGCTAGAGTACACTTATGGCCTAGAACTTGTACAACAACGAGCAGATTATATTGATTGGCAAATAAAATATGACACGAATTTATCCGATATCGACAGGGCAAATTTAACGCAAGAACTTATAAATTATTCAGATCCTAATTTCGTACGCATCTTTGGTACACAATTAAGAGACCAAGGCGGTCAAAATGGTAATGTATTCAAAACATTTGGCTTAACATCTGATTACACAATGGAAAACTACAGAATGAAAGATATTTTGACTGATACCAATAATTGGGATAAATACATAATTAGTGGTGGCACAAAAGGTTCAAGTGATACTATATATTTAGTTGAAAGTTTACAATTGGCAGAAAAACACGCATACTCAATAGAACCATTTGTTGCAGACGATTTGGGCAACATCATGTACAAAGTAACAAATCCATGGCATGGTACAAATAATATAATTCTAACGCTAGAAGAAATAGAAGAATACTTTGATATACTTTGGATTGCAGAAAAACCATAAAAGGAATAAAATATGAATAATAAAGTTAACGGAATGATGTTTAATACAGGTAATGTTATGAATAATACTACGGGCAACCCACCTTCAAATTTTTCT
Source organism: Candidatus Gastranaerophilales bacterium (assembly GCA_045578125.1). GTDB lineage: Bacteria > Cyanobacteriota > Vampirovibrionia > Gastranaerophilales > Gastranaerophilaceae > RGIG1918. The sequence goes on from JAZNJP010000001.1 coordinate 1,807, forward strand.
AGATTAGAAAAAACATATACTGAATTTTGCGAAGGAATTAGCAAGACAGATTTTGCAAATTCACCAAGAAGGTATATAATCGAAAACACTCTTGTAAAAGATTTGGCAGAATCTGCAAAAGAGCACAAGATGGCTGAAAAAGAAGAGTTTTACACCAAAAAAGCACAAGAAATTGCCCAAAAATTAAAAGAATTTGGGATAGAAATTCAGTAAAATTCTAAACGATTTAAATTTTTTGAATGTTTAGCAAGTAAAATTTAGTTATCTAAGTTGCGCTTGCTAAAACTTTTTGGGAGCAACTTTGCCCCATATTATATGCTTGTTTCATATATTTTGTTTTTTCGATTTCACCAAGCGTATAGACGCCCACGGCTCTTAAAATCCCTTTTTCAATCGTGCCCCTGAGGCAATGAACAGCAAAACTCCTAAGAGCCGCAACTGCCCTGTCCATGAGATGTTCTTGCATTTCACCTTGGGTTAAAATGTAGTAAAACTCTTTATTTGTCATTTCTTTATATCTTGGGCAACATCTATCTATAAATGTTTTTAACTGTGCTGACATGTTGTAAAAATAAACAGGCGTTGTAAAAGCAATTGCATCAGCTTGCACCATTTTATCTAACAAAATTGACATATCGTCGTGTTGGAAACATCTTTGGCAAGAAAAACAAACCCCACACCCAGTGCAATAATTAATATTGTAATCTGCAAGAAAAATCTTCTCAACAACGCAACCTACATCTTCTGCGCCTCTTGCAAATTCATTCGCAAGAGAATCTGAATTCCCGTCACGTCTGGGGCTAGATGACACAACTAAAACTTTTTTCATAACCACACCTCAACCTATATTACAGTTATAGCATATTTTTTAAGTGTTTGCGATACATGTTTGAGTTTTGTTAAGAAAAAAGGCAATTTTAAGCGCAAAAAACACTTTATATAAGTGTATGGT
>JAZNJP010000002.1:0-2587 GCA_045578125.1 Candidatus Gastranaerophilales bacterium
GTCCGCCTGATAATGATGTGCCCATCTCTGCTAGGTTTGTCTCTAAGCCATTTTCAAGTTCTGCAACGACATCTTCAAGATGTGCTAATTTTATTGCATTTTGAAGTTCGGCTTCATCCGCATTTGGGTTGCCTAACATAATATTTTCTTTAATTGTTCCTGCGAATATAAAATTGTCTTGGAAAACTTCTGCAATGTTGTCTCTCAAGCTTTTTAGGGAATATTCCTTGATATTTATGCCATCAATTAAAATTCTGCCTTTTGTGCAATCATAGAAACGCGGAATAAGGTTCACTGCGGTTGATTTTCCGCCACCAGAGTTTCCAACAAAAGCGACAACCTCGCCACGTTTTGCCTCAAGGTTTATGTTTTCTAAAACTGGCTTTCCTGCTTCATATTCAAAATCAACATTTTCAAATTGAATAGATTTTTCTACACTTTTAAGCTCTATTGGGTTTTGAGATTCTTGGATGCTTGATTTGATTTCAAATAGTTCAAACACACGGCTCATTGCAACAAATACTCCTTGAAGATTTGTCATCACTCTGCCTAAATCTTTTACGGGTTTGTAGAGAAGTAAAAGCGAGGTTACAAAGCTGGCAAATGAGCCTGTTGTCAATTCACCATTAATAATTAAAGTGTTTCCAAAATGCAACACGAGCGCAACTCCAACACTTGCAATCATATACATTAAAGGCGACATCCAAGTTGCTCTTTTAACAAGTGACATATTGATGTTAAAACTTTCTCTGATTTGGTTATTAAATTTAATTCTTAATTTATCTTGAAGATTGTAGCCTGTCATTATTTTGTTGCCGTGGAATGTTTCGTTTAGGTTTGTTGTAATATCTCCAACAACAACGGTATTTTCATTTGAAGCTTTTTTGATTCTCTTCCTGATGAGTGCAACTGGCAAGAATGCGCAACATAATACTACAACGCCAACAATTGCTAACTTCCAAGAACTCATAAGAAGTACGGCAATTAAGCCAATTGAACTTGTAGCAGATGTTGCAAGGGATTTTAAGTTATCAACAAATGTTCTTGAGGCTAAATCTGGGTCGTTTAAAAATCTTTGAACAACAAGTCCTGATGAATTAATATCGAAAAAGTAGCTGTCAAATGATGTTAATTTTTTAAATAAATCACATTTAATTGCATTTGAAATTGTTTGGCTAATCCAATCTGCTAAATATCCATTTAAATATTTTAAAAGCCCTTGTACACCCGCGAATATGACTATACCGAATGGAATTGCCGTAGCAAGAATATCCCGCGTAAGTGTAAAGCCTGCAACTACCATTGTCTTTCCATCAACAACGACATCAATATATGGTTTAAGCGCAAATGCTGTCACACCGTCTAAAAGCCCGAGTGGCATTGCAACAAGGAAGGCAATTATTATTCTTGGAATTAGCGGTTTAATGTATGGGAAAATTTTTGCAGTTAAATATCCGTAATTAAACGCTGTGTTTGTTGTTATATTTGATAAATCCATCTTAAAACCTCGTTTTTATTTATTATCACACAAAAATAGGAACAAGCTTGCAAGTGTTTGTGCTCCGATTGTGTTTCCTTCCTTTTCCTCGTTTTCTAGCCATTCCTTTAGTTTTGAAATTTCTACTTGCTCAATTTTCTGAATTACTCCCCCGTCATCTACTGGTTTTGAAATAATATTCTCATTTGTAATGTCTGCCCTAAAGACTGCTGAAATTTCATCTGTTAAACCTGCTGATGATGTAAGCGAATTGCAAAGAAGTTTAATTTTTTCTGCTTCAAGCCCTGTTTCTTCGAGAAGCTCCCTTTTTGCGCATTCTAAAAGCGTTTCATTTTCATTTTCGTCCTGAGATAAACCTGCTGGAAGTTCAATATTATAGCCACTGTAACCTTCTGATGTGAGGGGTGGTCTCTTTGTTTTTAAAAATAAAATTCTTTCATTTTTAATTACTGGAATGATAATAACAATTTTTCCAGAGTTTCCCCTATGCGCGTAATACCAAGATTTATCACCTTGTCTCAATTCCAAAAATTTTGTTTTGTATAGTATCTCCATATGCCAAGTATAGCATTTTAGCTTTAATAATTGAAATTTGTAACAAAAAAACGGGGAAATTTCTTCCCCGAAAAATGCTATCCCGTTAAATTTTATAGCTTTAGTGCACTAGTTAGTGTTTGCAAAATTACATTATTTAATTGTTCTGTCAAATTGCTGCTATTTGAGTTTGACGAAGTTCCATATTGTGCTATTTTGCTTGAATTTTCAGAACTTCCAAGTACTGTTGATAATATTTGATTTTGATATCCGTTTAGAAAATTTAGGTAGTTGTATCTTTTCATAAGTTCGTCTGACACTAATTCATTTTCTTTTGCTGTTATATCTTGAGATAGTGCTGACACTGAATCAGCCCTTTTATCTTCAATTTCTGACAATTTATCTAGAAAGATTGAGTTGTCTAAATTTCCAAATCTTGAAGCCACTTCATTTTGCAAATTTCTCAACATTGGCGAATATATTTCATCTATTCTTTTGACACCACTTTGTTTATAAGCATCAATTTGCTTATTTAGCGCATTGATAGTGTCTTCA
>JAZNJP010000003.1:0-5832 GCA_045578125.1 Candidatus Gastranaerophilales bacterium
TTTATTTCCCAAATTCTCAAATAAATAAAAAAGGTTCTTTCAAACAAATGAAAGAACCTTTTCATAATTAGAAAAATTCAAATTATTTGTTAACCATATCTTTGAATTTTTTACCTGCAGAAAATGCTGGAACTGTTTTAGCAGCAATTTTAATTTCTTTACCAGTTTGTGGGTTGCGGCCAGTTCTAGCAGCTCTTTTTCTAGCTTCAAAAGTACCAAAACCAACTAAAGTAACTTTATTTCCTTTAGCAACAGCAGTTTGAACTGTTTCAATCATAGCAGCTAAAACTTCAGCAGCTTCTTTTTGAGTAACTTTTGCAGTTTTTGCAACTTCTTGTACTAATTCTTCTTTGTTCATTATGAACCCCTTTCTATTGTTACTCCCCTATTATATTGATATTTCCCAATATTGGCAAGTGTTTTTAACAAAAAATATTCCATCTTTTGGGCTATTTTTTTAAAAAAATTTATGCTTATTTCGCAAGATATTTTTTGAGGTTCTTAACTATAATGAGATCTGGATTGTCTTTGGCTATAATTTCCGCAAGCGTTTGCGCCTCAAGGGTTTTCCCGACTTTTTTATACAAAAAAATAAGAAGAATTTTATTATAAAGACTATCAGAATTTAGACATAATCTTATATTTTCTTCAATTGTTCCTTGTAATTCATAACATTCAACAAGGTTTTCATAATATCCTACCTGCATGATTCCATAGCTTAGGGCATGCTCGAAGGCATGCTGAGCAGACTTTGCATATAATTCAGCATTAGCAAAATCTTGTCTTGCAAGCCCCAAATATGCAAGACCTAAATTATTATAATAAACTCCGGTTTCTTGGCTATCAACGTTCAAGGCAGCAGCGATTCCAAATTCCTCAATAGCACGAGGATAAATTTGTTTTCTCATAAATTTCACACCAAGTTCGTTGTGATAACTCGCATTACTTCTAGCATCTATTGTTGAAATTGGCTCATAATGAACAGCCTCAGCCGCCTGAAGGATACAAAGAAAAAATAAAATAAGAATTAATCCCCTACAGAACAACTTCTAAATTTTCCTTTGCGAAAAAGTAGTCAGTATTTTTTTCAGAATATTCTGCTTCAATTTGTGACAAAAATTCATCGTTATGGTTTGGATCAAAGTGGAAAAACGCGAGCTTTTTAGCCTTTGCAAGTTTTGCTGTTTCTTCTGCCATTTGATGAGTTGAATGCCCAAACCCTTGCTTTGGAGAAATTGAAGAAATATATTCTTGGTTTGTATATTGCGCATCATGAATTAACAAATCGGCATTATGCGCAAACTCAACAAATTTTTTATCTGAGCCCATATATGTTTCTTTGTCTGTTGCGTAAACCAAAAACTTGCCCATATATTCTATTTTATAGCAAAGCGAACCGTTCTTAGGGTGCGCAAAAGTTTTATGAGCACGAATTATAACATCGTCTTCATCTTTTTGATACGCAGAAATTGTGTTTGAATTTAATAAAATATTTTCACCAGATTGCTTTAAAACAAGGACTGAGGTTGAAGTAAAATCTTGAATTTCAAGTTCACAATTAACGTCTTCTAAGCCGAGTGGGAAAACTTTATCAAATAAAACAGCCGAAAGGTTATCCCTCAAAGTTTTTTTACCAGCCGAAAGCCCATAAACACTTAAATGGGTTGAAGGCACATAAGCAGGGTTAAAGAATGGCAAACCTTGAATATGGTCCTGGTGAATATGGCTTAAAAGTAGCACTGCACTAATTGGACTTCTTGAAGCAAAATCTTCAGCAGACAATATAAAAGACTGCATTAATTCTTTACCTAGCTCAATAATGCCTGTTCCAGCATCAAGAATAATCAACCTATTTCCAGCAACCACTTCAACACATGACGTATTGCCACCGTATTGTAAAAAATTACGTGCAGGGGTAGGGTATGAACCCCTAACGCCTCTGAATTTAACTGTGAATTTTTTTTCCATAATTTACTTCTTGATTACAATTGTTGTTGCTCTATCTTTTTCCGTGCCATAAAATGTTGCAGTCGCAATGGCATTGGCACGTGCTTGCGCTTGGACATCTTTCAATCCAGTTTGCGCAAAATAAAAATCAAAAATTGTTCTGTCTTTATAGTCTGTAACATTCACTATTCTGTACGCATTTGGGTATGTCACAAGAGCAGGAGTTGAAACAAAAATCAAATTATCAACTTTTGTGATTTTTGTTGTGTGATAATGCCCTGAAAAATACGCAATTGGATTTTTATATTTTTGAAGAACAGTCATAATTTCTTCGCTATTTAAAATTTTATGAGTGTCGCTTTGGAATGGTTCAACTACTGGGTAATGAGCGAAGATTAAAATAACCTTGTCTTTATTTGCTTCAAGTTCGCTTTCTAAAAATTCCAATTGCTCTTTAGTAATCACGCCATTCGAACTTTTTTCTTCAGTTCTTAAATTAAGAACAATCATTCTAAAATTCGCCTTTGGAGTGAGTGCCCAATATGCCTTATCAAACTTTTGATTAGGGTTGCAATTTGCAATGATATTAAGCACTTGCGTTTCTGTTAAATATTCTTCATTTTCGCCACCAACAAATTTAGCATCATGATTACCTAATACCATTAAAGAAGGATATTTAAGTGCAGTTAAAATTGTGAAAAAATCTTTATATGAATTAAGTTGGGGTCTATCTACCATATCACCTGTGAAAATCACAAAATCAACAGATGATATCTTATTTACCCTTTTAATAAAATCAACCAAAAGATTTTTGGATTGCGAAAGCATTTTATATGATGTGTCTTCTCTATCTGAAATGTGTGTGTCTGAAACATGTACAAATTTAATAGAAGAATCTCTAAAAGAAAATGCAGATAAAGTTGGGCTTATTGTGCCAAAAAACACAATAAGCGCAACTAATAATATTTTAAATTTTAAAACAAATTTCATTATATAAATTTACCTAAAGTTGTTAAAATATCTTGGTTTGCTTCTGCAAACTCATGACCTCTTGCTCTAATCGCAAAACTTAGCGCAAGCGGAAGATTGAGAGCATCACCTGACGCCAATTTTTCAGAATATAGCTTTTCAAAATCACTTTGAAGTCTCAAACTCCAGTTTTCATCACCAGATGTTCCAGGTTTGTTATAAACTTCGTTAATTCCAAAGAAATCTGTGAAGAACAGTTGAATATTGCGAGCTTTAGATGCAAAAATTTCAACAAGCTTTGTAAATGCTAAAAATTGTGAATCACGAAGCATTTTTTCACGGAATTCATATGGATTATCAAACGCACCATTGCTATACAAATCTTGCATTAAGTTTTCAACAAATGGTTCAGCTTCGCCGGCTGCAATTGTTTTTTCTGCCCACATTCTGATTGGTTCATTATCATGTGTTCCCACCATTGCCCAAGAATTTGGGGTAATATTTTTACATCTGTATGGGTGCGATTCTTTTTCAGGAACAACAAATTGAACAAGCTTCATACCTTGAAGAGCATATTTTTTCATAACAGCAACAACAGGATATGTAAGTGTTCCAAGGTCTTCAGCAACAATTGCCTCAACGCCAAGACCAGCCTCACGAGCTGCTGCAATTACGATTTTTTCAATCATTAAACCGTATTTTGCAACTTGCTCATCATTCAAAGATTTAACCCAATCTTCTTTATCTGGAGTTAAGGTTTTATCCGTGTCTTCGTCACGAGCAATAGCATATTTTCCAAGGACAGGGTGTGTTGGTGAAGAATATAATCTTCCTGCACCTTCTTCTGCTTTTGGAAGTTTGCCCGCTTCATATACCCAAGGGTCGATGAGGCCAACTGTGTGGTCAATTCTAATTCCACCTGGGTTTTCCTTAAACATTTTTAAATATAATCTTTTAAGAAGTTTGCCTGCTTCTTGTAAATTGCCATTTTTGTCAAAGAGTTTTTCAGGGTCAACAACAGGAAAGCCCCAAGCTTGACCATCCTCTGAAAAATAGTCTGGAGGACAACCAAGAGAATAACCATCTAAAAATAATGCTTGATATGCCCAAATATCTCTATCAGAGAATGCAACTTGCCTATCTGCTATCATTTTAAGGTTATTTTTTGTTGCATATTCTTTTGTTTTTTCAGCTTGAAGTGCAAGCAAGAATTGAATAAACTTATATTTTTCAATAACATCTGCATGTTTTTTTGCAACTTCTTTAATTCTTTTCTTTGCTTCAGCATTATTTAATTTAAATACATTCTTGTCAAGTTCGTTTGCCCAATTTGGCCAGAAATCTGACCCATTTTCGAGCGAAAATGCTTCATATAATGCATCGTTATCTAACCAAAGCGCATTCTCTTTTTTGAACTTTGCAAAAGGCATTTTATATTTCGAAAAGAAATTCTTTTTATAATTTTGCCAAATTTCATCAAACGCTGTTTCATATGCGCCAAGAGCGTAGCTATATGCAGCTCTTGTTGTGCCGTTTGCAGGGTTTGCTGCAACAATTTTTTCAAAAGTTTTTTCGCTCAATAAATTATCATATTGTTTTGTTGTTAATTCTTTTAAGTCTAAAAAAAGTGGGTTAACACTGAACACTGTGCCAGTGTATGGGCTTGAATCGCCAGATTTTGTTTTACCATTTGGACCAAGCTGAATTGCGGTAAAAATACCACTAGCGAAATCCATCAACCTTTTTGCAGCGTTTGAATTATATGTTCCAAAACCTGTATCTGAGCCTTCATCTGCTGGGAAACTTACACCGTGCATAATAAGGGCAAGATTATCTTTTCCCAAAACCTTAAGTGCACTATAAACTGCGTTTTTGTAATCTTGTGTAAGCTTTTGTTCCAAATCGCACAACATTTATATCATCCTTTCTAATAACTCGACAATCCCCGTTTCTGCAAGTATTCACGAATTTGATTGAGCGCAGATTGAACTATTCTCGTAATTCTTGAGCTTGAAAGCCCTACTTGCGCCGCAATTTGTTTAACTTGCATATTTCTGTAAAATCTGTATTCAACAATTACCCTATCTTTTTGCGGAAGTTTTGAAATCGCCTCTTTAACGAGTTTACCAAGTTCTGAAATTTCAGCTTTTTCATCAGGCAAAGCGCCTGTATCTTTGATAAAATCAAATGGCGAATCAGTATCAGAACTTGCGGACGCTATTGAATCAATCGAAAGAATTGTTTCATAAACAGCTTCACGCACTCTGTTTGGAGAAATATCCAAAGTACTTCCGTCTTGGTCTTCTAACCCTTCTTCTCCCTCTTCAGTCTTATGTTTTAGAGTGTACCACTTATATCTATTCCTGAGCTCGTTTCTAATTGCCCAACGCACAGCAGTTGCAATATATGAGGAATTATAATGGGCAAGTTGCTCGTCAGATTTTCCCGAAATCAAAGTTTGTATGGCAATAATACCGATAGACACGAGCTCTTCGCACTCTATCATATGATTGGGCACTCTTCTGTATTCAACACGAGCGACCTTTTGAATTATATCAATATAGTCTTTAATTCTATTGTTTGATTGCACAACCGCTGCCATATTACTAAGTGGTACAAGATATATCCACGTAAATTTTACTATCTTTTAGAATTTATTGCAAACAAGATTGAATAAATAATTTATAAAGATTAGAATTTACCTATTACATTCTTGAATTTTTTATTTTTTTCTTGTATAGTAGCGTATGTGCCAAGCAAAAGCACAAGATTGAAAGTTAAATAGATAAGTCGTCACGGGCAACCCGAGCAAAGCGAAACTTAGTGCGCTGCACTTGTTGAGCAAAGCGAGGGCGTAGGTGTGTGAGGCGAAAGCGAGAAAGCGATGAGCTTTGTCGCAGAGCCGAAACCGTACCC
>JAZNJP010000004.1:0-4306 GCA_045578125.1 Candidatus Gastranaerophilales bacterium
AAGCGCAAGATAACAGAGTGTTTTGCTCATTCTGTGGCCGCCCAAACACGCAAGTGCCAAAAATGGTGAAAGGCCCTGGGGTTAATATTTGTTCTGAATGCACATTAGTTGCTGTTCAATATTTAATCTTGCAAGACGGCGCAATGTCAGAAAGTGTGCAAAAAATCGTTGATTTATTATGGGACGTAGATAATGACTGATTCTAAAATCGTAATCCGCTCAAAAATAATTTCCATAATTTACGAATTTAAAGCAAGTAAAAGTTATAGCGATAGAACAATACAAAAAATGCTCGATATCCTTAAGATGGTCGAAGATAAAGAATTAGTTATTGAAACTATTTTAAGGGAAATTAACTGCCAAAACACAAACTTTGATATCTCGCTAACTTTTATTGCACAAAATATTTCTCAAGAAATTTTCAAAGAGCAAATTTATGCTTGCCTAAAATCAAAAACAACACCAGATATTAAAAAAGTTTTTCTTGTGAATGTTCTTCGCGATATGCAAGTAAACATAAACTATGATGACGCAGCATATTACATGGAAAAACCAGAAAATATGCTAGAATATGAAAAAGAGTTATTTGTAAGATTATCAAACATAAACCCTGAAACTCAAATTGATTTTTTAGATTTCTTTTTCGCAATTTCATCTTCAGACAAAATTCTTCTACTTCAATCAATCGTAGAGGATTTGGAAGGCGAAGAACTAGCAAACACGCTAGAGCCACTATTATATGTTGAGCCAGAGGCAGATTATATTCCAGATGTAATTTCATACATTAAGTCAACAAAATCATACACAGCGCTTATTGCACTTGAAAATATAATCAAAAATTACCCAGATTCAAAATATGCACAACTTGCAAAAAAAGCACATTCAGAACTAAAAATTTCAGGAATGCGCGAAATTAAAACCAAGGCAGACATTCTCCGCGAACCACTAAAAGGCTCAATTCCGCTTGGTTTTTGGGGAAGCCTTGTTGACGGGTGCGATAATTTCTCAATTATTTTTGCAAGGCAAAAACAAGATGGAACTCTCGCCGCATTTTTCACAGCTATAAACCTTCGCTTTGGCATTAACACGTGTTTTGGCTTTGATAACATTGATATCGAAGAATTCACAACAATCTTAGAAAGATTTTTCAAAACAAGTGCAATGGTAAAACTTGAAGACGACTTTGCAATACATTTATACAAAGAAGCAGAAAATCTCAACAGACTAAGCGGAGTTAAAATTCCATACGAATACATTTGCTGGAAAAACTATATGGCAGATATTTTCCCAAATGAACTAAATATCGACGACTATATTAAAAACAATCTAGAAAAAATAACGCTTGACGACAAAAATTTCGAAAACACTATTGCATCAAGTTATTTTGATTGCTGGTTCTTGAAAGAAAACGACAATCCATACTATGATGAATTTTTAAATAAAGCAGTACAAACAAAAGAAATCAAAGCAATTGATATACTCATCGAAGAATATATTCCAAAAATCTTTGATGATGATTTTTATGACAAAAAGCTTACCCACCAAGCCTTGTTTTTGCATTTCGCAGAACTTGAGGAATATTCAAAAACTTGTTTTTCGCTTGTTGAAAACTATCAATATCGTCACAGATTATACAGAGAAATTTTAAGAACAAGTGTTTATCAATATTTCTTACAAAAATCACAGATTGAAGAAAATTCAACAAATATTTTTGCAAAGAAAAATAATCCACAAGATATCGACTTCAACGAATACATAGAAATGATTGAGGCACAATGGATAAGTTAGAGAGAATTTTAGCACTTGACATAGGGACAAAAAGGATAGGAACAGCCATTTCAGACCCTTTTGGAATTTTTGCAACTGAACTTGAACTTGTAATTCGAAAAAATGACAATCAAGCAATTAATGACATAAAAAAACTAGCCGAAAAATATATGGTTAAAAAAATTGTGGTAGGCGTTCCCTATGACACAGAAGGGAACATTGGACCTCAAGCTCAAAATTGTATTGACTTTGCTAAAAAATTAGAAGATAATTTTGAAATTATTTACATAGACGAATCAATGACAAGCTACGAGGCAGAACAAATCCTACGTACGCAAAAGAAAAAATACACAAAAAACAAAGGTCTTGTTGACCTCAAGGCAGCAGCCTTAATACTTACAGACTATTTAAACAACGGGGGATAAAATGGAAAACGAAATCACAGAAATTAAAACAGTTGACGAAAATGGTGAAGAAATCACTTTATACGTGCACGACATCGTAATTTATGACGAACAAGAATATGCAATTCTAACAAAAACAGACTCGCCTGAAGAAGAAGTGGTTCTTATGCGCCTCAAAACAGAAGGCGAAGATTATATCTTCGAAGAAATTGAAGATGATGATGAATTTGATTTAGTTTCTCAGGCCATTATGGACGACAAAGAAAGAGCTGAAGAAGCTGACGCAGAATAATTAAAAAAATATTTATATTTCAAATTACCAGCTGTATTCTTTGACTGCAGCTGGAATTTGATAAGCCTCCTTGGTCCCAATAATAATTTCCCACTCAGGAAGTTCTTCTTGTAATTCCTCTTGTAAATCAGCCAAATGTCCTGGAATTATCAACTTTTTATTTTTAATTGTCTCCAAAACTTTGCTTTCACGAACAATTTTTGAAGCAATTTGCGCTGTAATTTTCTCTGCAGACCAAGCAGTGAGCACGCTCATACCCTCAGATGGTGTCACAACAAGATAAGACGAACGTTTAAGTTGAGAGAGCTCGTTTGCAACTGCAAAATAAGTGAGCGCAAAGTTCGTTGTTAAAAAAACAAGTGAATTTTCATTTGGATTATTAAATTCATACACTTTAGAATCAACCTTAAGCGGAAGTTCAGGGTCTGTAAAAATATTTAATCTTAACGTCAAAAGAGAAGCCATAACAGCTTCATCAAAACTATCAAACACAATAACGCTTGAATATTTGCAAACAAGAGAAGAGCCAATAGCACATACATCAAGAGGGTTTTGTGCTCTAATGAATGTCAAAATTGGGTCAGAAAATTCTTCATTTCTATTTACAATGGCTTCGTAACGAACTTTTGTTAATTTTTCAATCAAATTAGAAGTTTCCGAAATTGAGCTTATTTCAAAAGTTTGGAATAAATCCAAATCGCCATCACCAAGGATAATAAAGCCATCATTATTGATTGTTTTTAAAAAATCAGGGTAAGGCGCCTTCTCAAAATTTTTAATATAAATTCCATCAAACTTAAAAGTTTTACCAATAACTTCAATTTCAAAATCTTTAATTTTTTGATATTGTGAATTAAAATCGCTTGAAGCAAAATCAATAGTAGCAAAAAAACCAGTAGGATTTATAAAAGTTTTTTCATGGCGAAACATAACTTTTTCACCACCAAATTTCTTACCGCCAAAATCAACTGTTTTTTGTTGAATTTTAACCGCTTCCCCAATTTTATTAATAAGTTCACTTGGCGCATGCGGACATTTATCAATCGTGGTTTGCGCTTTTGCAAGCTTAAGAGAAAACATCATGCAAGTTGGACATCCGCAGGCCTTACAATTCGAGTTTTCAGCCTTTTTAGAAGCTGGCAAATATTTAAAAATCTCCATAGCGCCTAGCATTAGTTTGACCCTCCAAATAATTCCATAAGCTTGACTGGAACTTCTGGGTGACAAGAAACAGCAATGTCAGCACCAGCAAGCAAAAGTGCAGTTGTGGTTGAAATTTCCCAAGCAAGACTTCTTGTTAAATTATCACCCCAAGAAGAAGAAAAATCAGTGCTTTTTGCTTCTTTTGCTTTATAGGTTTCATAACCAGAAAAAACAACAACAGGAGTGTCAAGAGTTTTATCGCCAGCTCGAACCGCCTCTTTAATACGCTCAATTATTGAATAACCATAATCTATTCCATAACCAATACAACCAGTATCAGGGTCAATTATTATATTTTCTTGCTTTAAGCCTCTATCCATTGATAAAATATTCAATTCTTTAGTTAAATTAATATCAATAGGGGTTCTCAAAATTGCTTTATGATTAACGCCCGACTCCAAAATTGCAGAAACAATTATTTCGTAATTATCATCTTGAATAGGGGCTATAATTTGTGGTTTTTGAAGCACCTTGATTAATTCTGGCAAAAGCAAAGAATCCAAGTTTTTGTTTGCAGTGCCTTTTATAATAAGCTGAATTTGAGCATCTTTTTCAATTTCAGAAAGCACTTGCACACAAGAAGAAATTTCAGATTCATCTTCGATATTAAAACTTAGTGCAATATATTTTACTCCAGTTT
>JAZNJP010000005.1:0-1534 GCA_045578125.1 Candidatus Gastranaerophilales bacterium
GAATAAAATCAAGATGAGGTGAAAAATGAAAGCACTTGTATATAATACAGAGTTTGAAAATAGCTATAAATTAATTGAAAAAGATAAACCAAAAATTCAAAACCCAAAAGATGCAATTTTAAAAGTAACCTTATCTCCAATTTGCACAAGCGATTTGCACATTATCCACGGGCAAGTTCCGAGAGCAAATAATGGAATTATATTGGGGCACGAATATGTTGGTGAAATTGTTGAAGTGGGCTCTGATGTTAAAAAGCTAAAAGTTGGTGATAGGGTAAGTGCGAATTGTGAAACTTTTTGCGGGGAATGTTATTTTTGTAAACGTGGCTTTATAAATAATTGCGAATGTGGCGGGTGGAAAATTGGTTGCAGAATTGACGGTTGCCAAACAGAATATGTTCGAGTTCCATATGCGGATAATGCGCTTGATGTTTTGCCTGATAATGTTTCTGATTTAAACGCCTTGCTTGTTGGTGATGTTTTAGCGACAGGCTATTTTGGTGCACAAATGTGCGAAATTGAGTCTGACGATGTTATTGCGGTTATTGGTTCAGGCCCTGTTGGAATGTGTTGTATGATGTGCGCTCGTGTGATGGGAGCAAGTAAAATTATTGCAATAGACATTGATAACTCAAGGCTTGAACTTGCTAAAAAGCAAGGCATTGCAGATTATTTCTTAAACCCTGCAGAGTGCGATATTGAGCAAGAAGTTAAAGCGCTCACGAATTTAAGGGGTGCAGATAAAGTAATTGAAGCAGGTGGCGCAAAAGAAACTTTTGAAATGAGTTATAAAATCGCAAGGGCAAATGCAATAGTTGGCGTAGTTGCGCTGTATGAAGAAGATATGGTGCTACCATTGCCCAAAATGTATGGCAAAAATTTGACATTCAAAACTGGTGGAATTGATGCTGTGCATTCTAAGGAGCTTATTCAATGGATAGCTGAAGGCAAAATAAACACGGATTTTTTGATTACGCATACATATAAGCTTGAAAATATAATGGAAGCATACAAGTTATTTCAAACCAAGGCTGATAATTGTATTAAAATTGCAATTGAACCGTAGTATATTTGTGCAAATAATTGTATAAATTACACTTGATATTATTTTTTGTTAAGCCTAAAATAGTTGTGTCAAAAGTTTTAGCCAAAATTTTAACAACAGCTAAAAGTAAGAAACTTCTGCTAATTGTTGTTTTGACTGGAAACGAATAAATTCTAGATTATATTTTGGACGGATAAAAATGAGTAATTATTTCATCGGAATAATAATTTTTATGGCAAGTGGTTTTCTTGCAAGATTAATTCCTGCAAAACACAAAGTAGCCTTTGTTTCAATTTTGTGCGCACTTGCTTCATTGTTTATGCTTATTCCGTCGTTATCGGTTTTAACAAGTGGCAAAGCGCTCTGTGAAACTTTTAATTTCAGCCCTATTTTTGGCGATGTTGTTTTTTCAATTGACGCGCTTTCTGCATTTTTTATTATCGTAATAGTTCTTATGGGTCTAATGTCTGTTTTTTATTCAAAAGGTTA
>JAZNJP010000006.1:0-12113 GCA_045578125.1 Candidatus Gastranaerophilales bacterium
GCAACTTTTGGTGTTCCAACAGCTTTGACTGCTGCAACTTTAGGGTTATTGGGCAAAACAAAAATTGCAAACAAAGCATTAGGACAGATAATCCCAATTGCCGTGGGCGTTGGCGCAGGTATGCCAATAGCACACGAAAGCTCTAATTGGTTAAATAAAAAAATAGATAAAAACTCTGAACATAGAGAAATGAAACTAAGAGATTATTTTATTCATATTGATGATATTATTGCGGTTTTAATTCTTGCAAAAGTACCTTTTGCAAGAAAAATTCAAGCAGGCAGATTACTCCCAATAATATACGGAATGTTAGGATATGAAGTTGCGACAAAGAAGGAGCGCAAACCTCTTGACCTTTTAAAATAAAAGATATATGCTCATTTTAATAGATGGAGGATTTTAGGTGAAGGTTAGATATTTAGGGCATAGCGCATTTAGAATTGAAACAGGCGATAATGTGATTTTGATTGACCCTTTTCTTGTGCCAAATAAAGAATATAATTTCCAAAACGATAACATTTCTTATGTTTTTGTAACCCATGGGCATTCTGACCATCTAGGTTCTGCGATTGACATCTCAAAAATTAAGGGTGCGCCAATTGTTGGTGTGTTTGAACTTGCAAATTATTGCACTCAACATGGCGCAAGGGCAATTGGTGTGAATCTTGGCGGATGGATAGATTTTCCTTTTGGCCGTGTTTATTTTGCACCTGCGTTTCATTCGAGCTCTTTTGCAGATGGCGCATACGCAGGCTGCCCAGCAGGAATTTTAATGGAAACTGAAGGGAAAAAAATATTCCACGCAGGAGATAGTGCGCTTACCCAAGAATATAAAACACTTGGGGAATTAAACGAAATTGAGCTTGCAATGCTACCTATTGGCGGGTTTTACACAATGGGCACACCAGACGCTATTGTTGCCTCAAAATGGCTTGGCTCGAAGAAAGTTATTCCAATGCACTACAACACATTCGATTTAATAAAAGCAGACACTAAAACTTTTGAAGAAGGTCTTAAAAAAGAAGGTGTAGATCCTTATGTCTTAGCCTATAACGAGGAGATTGAAATTTAATGCAGGTTTGTTTGGAATTTGTTGGTGCATTACTTTTACTTTTTCTTATTGTTTTTGCATGTTCGCTTTTCACAAATGCAATAGAGCATTTAGCCCTAGAATATAAATTCGGCAAAAATGCAGTCGGCTCAATTTTTGCAGCCTTAGGCACTACAGCGCCTGAAACTATTGTTCCGCTTGTTGCAATTATTGGTGGTTTAATTGCTGGAAATTCCGATGTTGCAAATGAAATTGGAATTGGTGCAATTCTTGGTTCACCGTTTCTGCTCTCAACCATCACCTTTTTCTTTATGGGCGTTGGGATTTATATTTTTAAGTGGGCGAAATCAAGAAAAAGTTTAAATATCGAAATTGATAAATCTTATATTGCAAGAGATTTCAAATTCTTTTTTGTTAATTATTTTGTGGCAATTGGCGCAAGTTTTGCGCCAGTGCGTGTGGTTAAATTGATAGCGCTCGTGTTTTTGCTTGCCTCTTATGTTTTTTATTTTGTTCAAACTTTAAGTTCTGCAAAAAAATCTGGCGATGTTGATTCTGAAATTGAAGAACTTGTGCTTTCTAAGATATGTAAATTTAACAAACGGTTTGTTATATTTATTCAAGTGTTTTTATCGCTTGCGTTTCTTATTTTGTGTGCACACTTGTTTGTTTTGAAAATCAAATTTTTTGCAGATTTCTTGCATATTCAGCCGTTAATTTTAAGCCTTATAATTATGCCAATTGCAACAGAATTACCCGAAAATGTGAATAGCTTGATTTGGCTGAAACAAGAAAAAGATACTTTCGCGCTTTCTAACATTACAGGCGCTATGGTTTTCCAAAGTGCAATTCCAATGTCGATTGGGATATTGTTTACCCCTTGGGTGTTTGATATAAACGGGCTTGCAAACATTATTTGTGTTGTTTCGTCGTCTGCAATTTTATATTTTGCCTTTATTTGCAAAAAGCAAATCTCAGCCAAAGTTTTCCTCTTTGGCGGGCTATTTTACCTTGTATTTATACTTTTTGTTTTAAGAAATTTATTCTAAATAGCCGATAAAACTTATATTTCTGTATAATTCTTTGTAATCTAAACCAAAACCAACAATGAATTTATCATCAATGTCAAATGCGCAAAAATCTGGGTGAACAGGGAATTTTCTAGCGCATTTTTTATCGAGCAAAGCACAAAGCCTAACTTCTTTTGCGCTGCATTTTGTTCTTAGAAAATTCATAAGAAAATCTAATGTGAGACCAGTATCTACAATATCTTCTACCACCATAACTTTTTTACCTTCAAGGTTAGGTAGATGCAAGTTTAGAGCGTTTACTTTTCCTGAAGATTTTTCAGAGTCTCCGTAGCTTGAAAGCGACACAAATTCCATTTTAACTTGCATTTTTAAGTGTTTTGCAAGTTCTGTGTAAAACATCAAAGCACCTTTCAAAACACAGATGAGTGTCAATTCTTCATCTTCTTTATATGTTGCGTTAATCTCTTCTGCAACCTCTTTTATTCTTGCCATAAGCTTTTCTTCAGGGATTAATACTTTTAAATTTTCCATTTTAGTCATAATTTATTCACCTTTAAATATTTCTTTTGTATTCACGTATAGAAAAAGTTTTGCATTTATTGAAAATTTTACATATTTTCTTGAGTGAAAATTATCTTCTTTATTTGCGTGTTCTATAATAAAATCAACTATCCTTTGAAATCTTTTGTAATCGAAAAATTTTAAATCACTTTTGAGATAATTATACATCAATTTTAATTGAAGCGGATAAATTAATTTCAAAAATTTTTGAGTATTAATTTTTTCGTTTTCAAAAATATCTTTTTTTGTTTCTTCAAGCACAAAATCTAAAATTTCGCACTCCCCTTTTGCAACTTCAATAAGATTTGAAACACTGTTTTTATATGTTGGGTTAATTTTTTCAAAATTTGGTAAAATTTCGTGTCTTATATAGTTCCTTGCGTATGTTGTATCTTGATTTGAATTATCTTCCGTGTGCTCAAGATTATTGTTTTTCAAATACTCTAAAATTTCCACTTTTTCAAAATTCAAAAGCGGGCGAAAAATATCATCTCGAACTTCAGGAATTGATTTTAGACCCTCTAACCCTGTGCCTTTAATTATTCTGTAAATTGCAGTTTCGATGTTGTCATCTTTATTATGTGCAAGCATAATGGCATCAGCATTATATTTTACTTTTACTCTTTCAAAGAAATTATATCTAGCATCTCTTGCCACTGTTTCTGTTTTTTGCACAGTATCATCTAATGTTTCGGTATAAAATTCTAGCCCAAATTTTTGTGCAAAATTGCGAGAAAAGTTTTCATCTGCCTTGGAGTGCTCCCCTCGCCAATTGTGGTTTAGATGGGCTAAAATTATTTTTAAATTTAATTCTTTTTGGAGAGTATATAAAATATGCGCAAGACAAACGCTATCTGCTCCACCCGAAAACCCGACAATTATTTTTGAATTTTCGAGTTTATAATTCGAAATAAAGCTTTTGATAGCGTTTTTCATACAAGTTTTATGCTTAATTAAAGTACATCTGATGGCAAGTTGCCTCTAACTTCAGCAACTTCAAGGCCATCAAGCTCAAAATGTCTGCAAAGCTCAACTACAGCTTTTTCTGAATCTTCTCTATCAACAAGGCAAGAAATTTTAATTTCACTTGTTGCAATCATTTTGATGTTAATACCTGCTTTTGCAAGGCTTTGGAACATTCCTGCCGCAATACCAGGTCTATCAATCATGCCAGAGCCTACAATTGAAATTTTAGAGATATTTTCGTCAATAAAGATATTGCTTAAATTTAAAATGCTTTTAATTTCTTCTTCAAGAGCTTTAAATCTATTTAAGTTTTCAGAAGCAATGGTGAAAGCTATGTCGTTTGTGTTGTTTGAGCTTCTTGCATAAGATTGAATAATCATATCTACGCTTAAATTATTTGAAGCGAGTAGATTAAACAATTTTGAAGCGTTACCAGGTTTATCTTCAACATCACATATAACAATTCTTACTTGTGAATTATCTCTTGCAACACCTGTTACGGGTTTTGTTACTTCCATTTTATCTACTCCTATAATTAATGTTCCTAAGTTGTCTAATTTAAAACTGCTTCTAACTCTCATTGGCATTTCAAATTCTCTTGCAGTTTCAACTGAACGTGGGTGCAAAACGTTTGCGCCAACGTGCGCCAATTCAAACATTTCTTCGTATGAAATTTCTTTGAGAGGTAATGCATTTGGCACAATTCTTGGGTCAGATGTGTAAACGCCTTCAACGTCTGTATAAATATCACAACGGTCGGCTTTTACCGCGACCGCAACAGCAACAGCAGATGTATCTGAACCACCTCTTCCAAGGGTTGTGATGTCGCCATTTGCAATTCCTTGGAAACCTGTGATGATAATGATTTTGCCTTCTTCTAAATGCTTATTTAATCTTTCGGTTTTAATATCTATAATTCTCGCGTTAGAATATTCAGGTTCTGTTTCAATTCCAACTTGCCAAGCATTCAAGCTTATTGCGCTATGTCCCATTTCTTCAATTGCCATAGCTAAAAGCGATGCGGACACTTGTTCGCCAGTTGAAAGCAACATGTCCATTTCACGTGCTGAAGGTACTGTTGATACTTCTTCTGACAATTTAATGAGAAAATCTGTGGTGTGCCCCATAGCTGAAACAATTGTAATTACATTGTTCCCATTTTCTTTTTCTTTGATTACGGCTCTTGCTACGTTTTTAATTTTTTCGCTATCAGCAAGAGATGTTCCGCCAAATTTCTGTACTACGATTCCCATTTTCTAATTCCTATTGTTGTCAAGCTTACTTTTTTCTTCTAATACCCAAGTCTCGTTTGGGTATAGCGAGATAATTTTATCACAAATATCTTTTAATGTGTCAATTAAATGATTATTTTCTTCATTTGTTATTAATTTTTGATAACATGCAAATTTTACGGATAAAAATTCATATTTTTCACCATCAGTTTCTTCAAAAGATGTGATTAGTGCCAATGCTTCACGAGCTTTGCCTGTTGTACACATACATTCAGCTTGCATAAAAAGTGCGATGTGCATATCTGGATTATTTTTGTATGTTTTTTCTAGAACTTCACTTGCTTTATAAAACTCTTTTTGTTTTGCAAGCAATACTCCATATAAGAATGAAACTTCAGTGTCGTCTTTATTTTCAGAGTAAAGAGTTCTGATTTTCCTAAGTCCGTTTTGGGTGTCGCCTGTGTTTATGTATAATTTTGCCAGTGAAATCCTGATTTCTCTGTCGCTTGGTGCATATTCAAGTGCTTTTTCGTATGTTTTAATTGCGCTATATTCATCATTTAGAGAAATGTAATTTTTCGCAATTTCCTTATGCGCATCAATTCTTTCAGGGTATAATTTGCTTGCTTTTTTTAAGTAGTTTATTGCCTCTGTGTAATTTTCTTGGTTTGCATAAACTTGCCCTAAGTTGAAAAGTGAATTGTAATCATTTGGGTCAAGTTCAAGGTTTTTTTCAATTGTTTCTTTCGCTTTTTCTAAATCTTCTATTTTTAAATATGAGAATGATAAAGTTTGGTAAAATATTGCCTTTTCGCCGTCTAGTTCAATTGCTTTTAAAATTTTTGGTATTGCCTCTTCCCACATATCAAAGCTTTGCAAGCTTTTTCCCCAAGAAAAATAAAACATTCCATTTGCATTGCTTGTTTGCGCTCCTTTTTCGTATTGTGCAAGTGAAAGTTCCTTTTCTCCTGCTTTGCAATAATTTTGTGCAAGGACAAGATTACATTCAAGATTATCTGGGTTTGTGCCAAGTGCTTTTTTTGAATATTCAATAGCTTGTTCTGTGTTGCCTAAATTATTGTGGCAAATTGCAAGAAGCCAACTTAAGTTTTGATGGAATGGGTCTAATTTTTCAATTATATTTAATCTCAAAAGCGCTTCTTGAAACATCATTAAATCAATTAGCGCAACTGATAACATATATAGAACTTTTAAGTTCGCAGGGTTCAACATATATGCTTTTTCAAAATGCTCAATAGCTTTTTCTTTTTTCCCAACTCGCGTGAGTGAAACCGCGTAGTTTAAATATATTTGCGGGTTATGCGCTTCAAGTTTTATTGCTTTTTTAAACATTTTTTCCGCATAATCAAATTTTGCATTTTCACAGTAACTGCATGCGAGGTATGAATATGCACGAGAGTTTTTGCAGTCCAAACGTATTGCTTTTTTGAAAGCTTCTTGAGCTTTTTCAAAGTTACCTTTTTTGGATTCTATTATTCCTATGTTTGTATAAGGCTCAGGGTTTGTGTTTGCCATAGCGGCACATTGTTTAAATTTTTCAATTGCAATATCATCAAGCCCAAGAGTAAAAAAATGGTTTCCCCAATTGAGATATGCTTGAGATGGCATCGCAATATCACGTGCTTCGTTTTTGTAATTTTCAACTAAATTATCTAAAAATTTAATTTTGTTGAAAATAGCAAGTACTTGTGGGTACTGCCTTTTGAGCAAAATATTAATTTTTTTTAGAAATTTTTTCTCTTTCATAAATCAAGTTTAATAACAGAGTTTTCTTTTGGTGGTTCGTTTTTGCCCAAAACTACATCTGCCACTTCTCTAAAAACTCCGTCTCCTCCAGTTGCTTGTGTAATTTGAATTCCTTCAAGTCCTTTAACATAAGGATTTGCGTTTGGTGGTGCAATTTTGTATTTTACAAGCTCAAATGCGCTTATATCATTTATATCATCTCCAAGATAAATTACCTCATTTTCTTTGAGGTTATATCTTTCCATAATATCTTTTAAAACTTTTCCTTTTTCTCTAATTCCTTTATGAATTTCTTTAACATTGAATTTGTTTTTGAAATAATCTAATATATTTGAGTTTTCACCAGATATTATTGCAAAATCAATCCCAGCCTTAAGTACCATTGAAACGCCCATAATATCTTTGAAACTTACTTTTTTTTGAAAATTAAGATTTTCGTCAATAAACACTGTGCCGTCTGTGAAAACGCCATCAAAATCACTGGCAATAAGTTTAATTTCGTCTGTGATTACAATTTTTTTCATTTAAGATTTTACCTTTCTTAATTTTGCAATAATTGGCTTTTCGCTTTCGTAAACTATTTTTTTGCCATCTCCGCTTGCAATTGAGATGTTTTGTATATCTCTTATCATACGTCTTAAGCCTTCGGGTTCTAGGCTTGCAGCTTGGTCTGACCCCCAAAGGGTTCTATCTAGTGTGATATGTCTTTCAACAAAAACTGCACCGTAAACAACTGACAAAACGGAAGGAATATAACCTTTTTCGTGCCCTGAGTAGCCAACTAAACAAGAGAATTTGTCTTTAAATGTTTTGATAACCTTGAGGTTTACTTCGCTAAGTTCTGTTGGGTAGGTCGCAGTACATTGGCATAATATTAAATTTTCTTCGCCTAGGATTTCTATGGCATGTTCTATTTCTTTCATAGTGCTCATGCCAGTTGATAAAATAATTGGTTTGCCTTTTGACTTTGTGTAGCTAAGTAATTCGTCATCAGTAAGGCAAGCTGATGCAATTTTATATGCAGGCGGATTAAACTGCTCTATAAAATCAACACTTTTTTTATCCCAACAACTTGCAAACCAATCTAGATCGAGTTTTTTTGCATGTTTATCTATTATTCTATATTCTTCAAGCCCAAATTCTAGCCCGCGCTTCAAGTCTCCGTTAGTTTTTCCGAATGGTGAATATCTTTCTCTTGCAAGCTCTTCTTTTGAATAGACTTCCTCGACTGTTCTTTTTTGAAATTTAACAGCATTGCAACCGCACTCTTTAGCAACTTGCATTAATTTCTTTGCAAGTTCAATATCACCATTGTGATTGATTCCAATTTCACCAACAATGTATGGTGTACATCCTTGTTTTATTGTTTTTTTGCCTATTTTAATCTTCATTTTCTTCCTTTGAATATTCTTTAAGGAGTGTGATATTTTGTGGCGTTGAAGCAATTAATAAATATTTGTTGTTGTGCTCAATTGTGTGCAAATATTTATTTTGCCCAAGACTTGTGCAATTAATAACTTTTACTTCAAGAGAGTTTTCTTTTTTATTGTCTTTTTTAACAAATTTTGAATTAAATTTAACGAGTTTTTGATAAATAAAACCAGTGAGATAAATAAGCCCGATAACTATAATTAGTGAAAATAATGCGTGTATAAAATCTGGCTTATGGTTATCATTACTTAATGATTTTTTAATCTCGGGCGAGAGATAATCGCTTTCACTCCCTTGTATGTTATTTGTATAGGTAGCGTCAAGCGCTGGGTTTTCCGGTGTTTGATTTTTTTGAATTGTTTGGTTGGTTTGCGCTTTCTGCACTTTTTGTGGTTGCTGAATTTTTGCGCTTGTTGTGTTTTTGTCGCCGAGTGCCTGCGCGTCTTGTGCGCAAGGAATAAACATAAACAAAGCTAAAATAATAATTAATAAATTCTTTTTCATTCTATCCCCAAATTTGATTTTACCATATCTGAAATATATGGAAAATACGAGTATTTACCAAGAAATGCAAAAGTTGCTAAATATAAAATTATTAAAAATATTATACAATGTACTAAGCTGAATGTAAGGTAAATTGGGGTTCCAGCTGTGAAAATTAAGAATTTTTTAATATAAGTGCCAATATATGGAAGTCCCATCATAAAGCCAAAGGATATTTCGCAAATCAAGGTTAAAAGATATAAAATAACTGATAACAGGCAAGATTGGTAAATATGAAAATTAACAACAGATGGAATTCTTTTTCTTGTTAATTTACATATAACAAGCCAAACAAGCCCAACAAACATAAATGAAAAATAGGTGAGTGCGCAAACAAGCCTCTCTATAAAGGTTATTGAGTTTATTCTGCCTGTGTTATAGTTCGCCATTTTGTTTTCTTTCTATATATTCATTTGCAATTTCTAAATATACGAGCAAGTTTTCTTTGTTTTTGGTGTCTAGCGAGACAGCTTTTCTGTAATATTCAAGAGCTGTTTTTATGTCTCCTGAGAATGTGTAAGCATTAGCTATAAACATACTTAATTGAGGTTTTTCACCATTTGCTTTAATTGCATATTGATACAATTGGATTGCTTTTTCTGTTTTCTTCTGCGCGATTAAGATGTTGCCCAAAATTGCATATGCGTTTTGTTTGAGTGGTTTGATTGCAATAGCGCGTTCAAGATATTCAACTGCCTTGTCAGCATTATCTTGCGAATTGTATGCGATTGCTGCACAAACAAGTGCTCCATAGTGTTCTGGGTTTGTTTTGATGACTTCCTCATATAGAGAAAAAGCAAGTTCGTAATTATCGAAAGTTGTGTTTAAATTCGCAAGAGCAAGTTTAATTTCATTATTTTCAGGATTTTTTTGATACGCCTTTTGGTAAAGTTCAAGAGCTTTTTTTGTATTACCTAATCTTTGAGAAATGCAAGCGAGATTTAAGATGTACTCAGCATTTTCTGAATCCATATCGTAGGCTTTTTGGTAGTATCCAAAAGCTTTGTAATCTTCGTGTGTGTCTTGGCTTAAAATTCCAAGAGCGGTGTAAATATCAGCATTTTCTGGCTCAAGTTTTAATGCTTCATTATAATATTCTTCCGCTTTATTAAAATCGCCAAGTTCTGCATAAATATTGCCTAGGTTGAAACAAACAACAGAAGAATTTTCTATATTGAGCGCTGTTAAATATTTTTTTAAGGCGGTTTCAAAATCTTTGTTATAGAAATTAATGCTTGCAGAATTAATAAGCGCTTCTAAGTTTTTTGGTGCTTGCGCTAAAACTGTTTCATATATTTCTAAAGACTTTTCAAAATTGCCTTCTTGTGCGTATGCGCCAGCAAGATAAAGCGCAGTTTGAACGTCTTTCTCTTTTGAGTATTTTTCTTCTAATTCCCCGATTGTCAAATTTTTCATTGAAATTATTTCCTGTAAACTTCAGAATTTTCAAACATATATCTGCTTGAAGCAAGAGCTATGTTTTTAAGCGAGCACATTCCTCCGTCTTTTGTTTCTACAATGCCTAGTGCCCTAAGTCTTCCTAGAACAAATTCATTTAGGTCATCAGTTGCAATAAAAAGCCCGCATTCACTATTACATTCTTGTTCTTTAAATGGACATTTTTTCATACTACTTATTATACACTAAATTTCATTTTGGAGTTAGAATTATCTTATGAAATTTAAAAATATACTATTTATTATTGATGAAATTGAGTTTAAATATTTTGAGCTAAACAAGCTCGTGACAAATTTTTGGTTGATTTATGAATTTTTAAATCGAGGTTACAATGTTTTGATTACCACCAAAAATAAGCTTTTTATAAAAAATGCTAAAGCTTGCGCGATATGCTGGGATTCATACATAAAAGAAGATGACATTTTGAAAACAGAAGAGTCTAAAGAACTTGAATTAGAAAATTTTGATGTTGTTTTCTTTAGGTCTGATCCGCCTGTTGATGTTGATTATGTGAATGCTTGCCACATTTTAGATTTAGTTGATGAAAATAAAACTTTGGTTATAAATAAGCCTTCATCAGTACTTTTAAAAAATGAAAAATTGTATGTGAATGAGTTTCCAGACGTTGTTCCAGAAAATATTGTAAGTGCTGACGAAAATGTTATTAAAGATTTTTTAAAGAAAAAGGGTGAAATAATTATCAAGCCTTTGAATAGATGTTTTTCAAGCGGTGTTTTTTATTTGAATACAGAAGACAAAAATATTAATGCAATTTTAGCAACCGCAACAGAAAATTTTAAAACACAAGTTATGGTTCAAGAATTTTTACCTGATATTAAATATGGCGACAAAAGACTCATTTTCATCTGTGGCGAAATTTTAGAATACACTGTTCAAAAGCTTGGAACAGATGATTTTAAATTTAATCAACACACAGACAGTAATTTTAAAAAAGCACCTGTTACAAAAGAAGAAAAAGCACTTGAAAATATTATTGGCAAAAAGTTGATGGATGACGGAATTTATATTGCGGGGTTAGACACAATTTCAGCCAAGATAATTGAAATAAATGTTACAAGTCCATGTTTTTTCATAAAAGAAATTAACAATTTTTACAACATTGAACTTCATAAAATTATTGTTGATAAACTAGAAAACTTTATTATTCAAACAAAAAATCAAAATCAACTTGTTTAATATCTAAAATTATGTTGCCAAAACATTGGGTTAAGTGCTAAAATTTGATTATGGAAAACTTGGTGGAAACAAATAATGTAGTTGCTTCTGTTGAAGAAGCAAAAAAAGAAGTTGTATCAAACGAGAAGGTTGAATATAACCGCCGCTGGTACGACAAGAAAAAATACACTTCAAATGTGCTTGGCATATTGAAAAACTTAAGTATGCGCTCGCACTATGAAATTGCTCGTGAAGTAATTAGGGTTGTTGAATCAATTAAAATTCACAACAGGGAGCTTGACGAAATTCCATTATCAATTGGGGTTGACAGAGTTTTAGGATTATTCCAAGAACAGCACAAAAGAAGATGGTATGATAATTCACTTCCGCTTTCTAGATGTTTCAAAACAACTTCAACTCTTCAAGAAGAAGATTTTCAAAATATTATGCAAGGTGTTTGTATTAGTTTAAAAGGTGATGAGTTAGATGACTAATACTAATGATGATGTTTTAAAAATTGTTCAAGATATGCAAGAAGTTGTTGAACAAATGCGTCTTGATGATATTGAAGAGAATCCGGATTCAGAAGTTGAAATGTTCACTTGCTCTGCTTGCGGAAAATCTGCGCCTTACGCTGGTTCAATTCAATATGGCGAATATAGACTTTGCAATTCTTGTGTTTTATATGCTGAAGTGGGCTTCAAATTAAAAAAATTAGAAAACATTGCAGATATGATTAAAGCAATGGAAGACAAGCGCCTTGAAGAACTTTGCGACTACATTAAAGCAGACGAACAAGCCCAAAAGAATTAATTTATGGATAATTTGTTTGAAATAAAAAATGTTTCCAAGTCTTTCGCATATTCAACTTCAGCGTTTTCTGAGGACAAAAAAGAT
>JAZNJP010000007.1:0-3413 GCA_045578125.1 Candidatus Gastranaerophilales bacterium
AGAAGGCTCTTATATCCAATCTATTTAATTAATTATGCATTTACTGTGTATTCACACATCTTGCCGTGAGAAGTAATTTCCCCATTTTCAAATGTGAATACATCTGCAGCGACACCTTTTCCAAAAGCTGAGAAGTCGCCACTGTATAGTGAAGCAGCTGCCACTAGGTTATCTGATTCAAATTGGAAGTCATGCGCCAAAGAACCTGAGTTATCAGCACCAATTACAACTTCTTTTGCAAATTCTTTTAGGTTATTGTCGTTATCGTATTTGTATGCTTTTTCAATGGTTGTTGTACCGTTTTCAATTGTTACACCTTTTGCGCAAGAAACAAGTCTTCTAACATCGCCAACATAATCAAAGTTCATAATTTCATCGAAAGCAAAGCCAGCTTCAGTTTGTTTCATACCTTTTGCCAAAAGAACACCTTTGTTATCCGCTTGAAGAATGTTCATTTTGCCATCTTTGGTATATTCAGTTAAGCTATCAATTCTTCCGTTCACATAAGTTGCAATTCCTGAAATATTACCTTGCGCATCGAGTTTTGTAGCTGTTAAAATTTCTTGTTTTTCTTGTTCGCGAGTATGTTTTGTGATGGCTTCATCAACAATGCCTGTTGTTTCGCCAGCTGGATATTCAACTCTTTTTTCAAAAGCAACAATTCCGCCATCTTTTGTTTGAATATCGCCGAAATCATTTTTATCAGCTTCTTTAACATATTGTCTATATTCTTTTAGCGTCGCTTTGATGCCACTAGCCGTTTCTTCACCTTTTAAGCTTACCTCAAAAGCATCTTCGAGCATTTGTGTCTCCATTTTAGAGTCAAATTCAAAGCCATCGTTTCCTGCTTTTACTTCAGTCTTAGGTGTAGCTGTAGATTTCACAGGAGTTGCAATTCTAAGTTGTGCTTTTTGAGCATCTGCATATTCAACTGCTGAAATCTCATCATTGTTAGCCACTAAAGCACTACCTAACGCACCTGCCATGCCAGCAGTTATCATTGCTTGAGTTGTTTGCTTCTTGTTATCTACCTCAGGAGCAACAGCATCCACAGACGCCTCATCGGCTAATTCTTCAACCGGAGCTTCTACTGCTTCCTTTGCTTGAGTTACTTGTTTCTTATTATCTGCTTCAGGAGCAACAGCATCCACAGATGCCTCATCAGCTAATTCTTCAACTGGGGCTTCTACTGCTTCTTTCGCTTGGGCATCTTCTTTTGTGTCTACCACTACACCCGCTTCAGCAGCAGATTCTTCAACTGCGCCAAAAACCTCTGCGCTTTCTTCTGCCGATTTTGGTTCTTTATTTATACCGTGCAAATCATCCATTTGTGTTTGATAAGATGCTGCATTTTCCTTTTGAGCTTGCTCTGCTTCTCTTCTTGTCTTTAATTCTGCGTCAACATCGAACTCTTCTACGACTTCTTCTGATGTAACTTCTGTTTTTTTGTCAGTTTCATCAGCTGGCTTTTCTTCAGTTACAGGTAGTTTTTTGTCTTCTGCAGGTTTTTCACCTTCAGGTTTTTTTGCTTTTGCTTTATCGCTAATGGCACCAAATGTAAACAATGCACCAAAGAAAGCTACTATTGCAAGACCGATTTTTGCAAGAAAACCTTTCTTTTCTTTAGGTTGACCTTCCGTAACAGTGGTTGTGGTTGTGTATGTTTTCTTCTTACCGAAAGAAACGTTATTTCGTCTAACACTGCTGATAGAATTTAATGAGTTTACGTTGTTGATGCTTCCAATCATATTAAACCTTCCTAAATTAATTTTCATTATATGTAAAACTTATAAAAATAAATATTGCTTATTTTTTTTATTTTGTTAACTTTTTGTAACATGAAAATAATATTTGTGTAGGATATTTTGTATAAAAAAATTCCACCATGCCCCATGCCTGAGTTATACTAAATATTGTTATTGGATTAAGGAAAGAAGGGTGAAAGTCCTACATTGGTCCGCAGCCGTGATAATCGGAATACTTAATTCAATTTTACTTACGAGACTAAGGAGAATTTGTTATGGAAAAAATCTTAAAAAGAGACGGGCAGATTGCAGAATTTAAATCTGACAAAATCACAAATGCCATCAAGAAAGCATCTGAAGCAACAGGCGAGTTTGGAGAATCAACTGCAAAAAAATTAACCGACAAAGTTGTTGAAATTGTTGCAGATTTGATGAAATCAAAACAAAGCAACTTAAAAGCGCCAACAGTTGAAGAAATTCAAGATGTCGTTGAGCATGTTTTACTTTCTTCGGATTACAAAGCAACTGCAAAATCTTATATTTTGTATAGAGACCAACGCGCAAAAATGAGAGAATTTGCACAAAATGCAAATATTTCAATGGTTGATGAATATTTAAGTGAACTTGATTGGCAAGTGAACGAAAATTCAAATATGTCTTATTCTGTTCAAGGCTTAAATAATTATCTTGCCTCAAATATAAGCAAAAACTATTGGTTAAACAAAATTTATCCAACAGAAATTAAAGAAGCGCACAACAAAGGAAGTATTCATATTCACGACCTAAACATCATCTCTGTTTACTGTGTTGGTTGGGATTTGAAAGATTTATTATCTGAAGGTTTCACAGGCGTTAAAGGAAAAGTTCAATCGTCTCCTGCAAAACATTTCAGAGTGGCGCTTGGTCAAATTGTGAATTTCTTATATACAATGCAAGGCGAATCAGCAGGTGCTCAAGCATTTTCAAACTTTGACACACTCCTTGCGCCATTTATCCGTTATGACAATTTAAGCTATGAACAAGTAAAACAAGCTCTTCAAGAATTTGTTTTCAATATGAATGTGCCAACTCGTGTTGGTTTCCAAACACCATTTTCGAACATTACTTTAGATTTAACTGTTCCAAGCTACTATAAAGACCAATGTGTAATTATTGGTGGTGAACTTAAAGAAGAAACATATGGCGAATTCCAAGCTGAAATGAACATGATTAACAAGGCATTCTTCGAAATTATGATGAAAGGCGATGCATCAGGAAGGGTGTTCACATTCCCAATTCCAACATATAACATTACAAAAGATTTTGATTGGAATAACCCAGATTTAGATGGACTATGGGAAATGACAGCAAAATACGGCATTCCAAACTTCTCAAACTTCATTAATTCAGACTTAAATCCAGAAGATGCAAGAAGTATGTGTTGCAGATTAAGAATAGACAACAGAGAGCTCGAATACAGAGGCGGCGGACTTTTTGGTTCAAACCCACTCACTGGCTCAATTGGTGTTGTAACCCTTAATTTGCCTCAAATTGCATACCAAGTTAAAAATAAAAATGCATTCTTCTCTGTACTTCGCGAAAGAATGGAGCTTGCTAAAAATTCATTAGAAATCAAAAGAAAACTTCTCGAAAGATTAACAGAGAAAAATCTATACCCATATACAAAAT
>JAZNJP010000008.1:0-3142 GCA_045578125.1 Candidatus Gastranaerophilales bacterium
TTTTATCACTAAACAGAATAAACGGAGAGGTTTTGCGATGTCTGAACTTAAGTTTAAACACGCAGGCATATTTTCATTAAAGAATAGCTAAATGCAAAAGCTCGACTGTGTTTCTGAGATAAAAATTTAAAAAATGGCAAAAGAAAAACAAAAGCCGGAGTTTCTTTCTTTTTGTTTCATTTTTCTTTCTTTGCGTTACGGCGCTTGAGTGTCAAAGAAAGAAAAATGAAAATAATAATTTAGTTCGTTTAAAAAAAAGTGAACAAATACAAAATTAAAAGAAACTTCTTGATTGTTTTTCATAGCTAAATAGCACTTTGGTGCAATAAATTGCACCCTACGATTTACAAAAACTGAAGCTAGCCCACTAAAAACTCATTCGTAAATAAATGTAACAATTTGTTAAAAAATAGAGAAAAATCATTAAGTAATAAATGAAAATGTCGATAACCAACATGTAAGGGATATAAGGCAGTTTATTTTCCTTATAACGGTCGAAAAGAAGAAAGAAAATAGCTAACAAGGCAATTTTTATTCTCAACATGTTTTTATAAACGTAGGGTTTCCTACGAAAGAGGTTACCTTGATACAACAAAATATCAGAATTTATGCAAAAAGATTTAGAAATTATCTAGGATTTACTAAAAACTATCTAATCAGGAAAAATCCAATTTTAATGTTCCTTAACGAGGTTGAAGTAATTCTGAAAGATGTTTTGTTGTTGAACAGGAAAAAGAAAATGGCTCATTATAGGCTTTCTTATCAAATCCACAAACTAAATCAAATGGAATCGCTTATAGCAAAAAATAATGAGCATACTTTCCTAAAAGGTAAAAAGTTTAATACATTGAGATAAAATGGGCATTTTAACATCAACATACGGAATAACACGCAACTTTCACGAAAGAGCAGCTTTTGAGGGCAAAATTAGAGAAAACGAACAAGCAGCTTCTAATTTAACAAACACAATTAACGAACTTGACGGCGTGAAAAGTGGTTTAGCAAAAGAGAGCCCAGAAGTGCAAGCACTTGAAGCAAAAATTAAAAGACTTCAAGCTCTTGAAACTGAACTTGCAGGACAAAAAACAAAATATCAAAATAAATTGCAAATAATTGAAAAAGAAATCCAAAAAAACCAACAAGATTTTGACAATTCTGTTAACAGATTTTATGGTCAATAATAAATTACATTAAATAGTTGGTTAAAATCTTCTTATGGTATATAATAATAATATTGGAAGATTTAGGATACTTTTATGAAAAAAATATTTTTAATCACATGTTCTTTATTAATTATGCCATCTGCTTTTGCATACATCACAACTGGTGATCTTTCAGATGTCAAATATTTAAAAGGCAAAGGCTATTCTGAAGCTACTTTAAAAACAATGGATTTGCAAATGGAGAACCAAAAAGGTCCATATGGCAAATATGAAAGAGTTTATCAAACAAATAGATATGTAAAACCTTCAGGTTCTTTCTTCAAACAAACAAAAGAACATCTTTTATATTTCTACGATAAAGCAAAATTATATCTTGACCCAATTCAAGACGATGATTTATTTGGAAATCGCGAAGCAACATATACAAACAAACCAATTCAAGAAATTCCTACTCGTAGCGAAGCAACAGTAAAAGTTAAAAAGATTGAAGAAATTCAAGAGCCGACACAAGACTTGGATGAAGGCGCAGTAGAAAATTTATAAACTAAATGAACGAAAGAATATTCTTAAATTCAATTATAGGTTTATTTGTTGGAATTAGTTTGCTTTTTTCGCTTACGTTTTTTAAAGGAGACGCGAGCGATAAAGACTATAAATTTTTTGGGCAAGGCGTGAAGTTTTCAAAACAAGAAGACTATCAAAATGCTTACTATAATTTTGGCAAGGTAAACAAATTCTCGAAGCTTTATCCGCTTGCAATATACAGGCAAGCACTTTGCGCTAAAGAACTAAATGATACAAAAACTGCGACAAAAAAATATAAAAAATTCTTAAGTACATCTTCTGACATAAATTTCCGCCCAGCAGCCATGTGGGAACTTGCTGAAATATATAGAAAAGAAGACAAAATACATGCAAGCAGAAAAATCTATCAGCAAATCATCAAAAAAAATCCAGATTCAGATTTTGCCATTGCTTCCAAATATCGCATGGCAGAATACACAAAAGATATAAAATTAAGAAAAAAATATATGGCGCAATACTTAAAAGAGGCGCCTATTGGGAGGTTTTCAAAGGCTTGTGCTGAAAAAATTGCAACTTATAGTTTAGATGAAAATGAAAAATATATTCTTGCAAATTCATACTTCACGCACAAAGAATATGAAAAAGCCATTAACGTGCTTAAAAACACAAAAGAAGCAAAGAATTTATTCTTAGCTGCAAAATGCTATTTTGCACTTTCCGACAAAGAAAATGCAAAAAAATATTTTGTTTCATATCTTAAAAACACAAACGAAGATGGTGAAAATATAAATGAAGCAATCACAAACTATATTAAAGCTTCTGGGCAAACAAAAATGCAAGCGCTTAGCTACTTGGCTCAAAATGTTCAAAATAAATATTCAAAAGCAGGAATTTTATTCAATATAGCGCAAATTTCAAACAGAAAAAATGCTTTGAACCTATATACACAAGTTTTAAATCTAACTCCGAATGGTTATTATGCGCCAGAGAGTTTAGCCGAAATATTTTGGCATTACTACAAAGAGAAGAACTATAATAAGGCTTTATCCGTTGCAAGCAATCATATGCAAAATTTCCCAGATAAAAATTCAAGTGCAAAAATTGCATATTTCGCAGGAAAAATTCATCTTGCAAAAAACAACAAAAAAAATGCAAACAAATATTTTACATACGTTTTAACTAACTACCCAAATGGCTACTATGCTTTCAGGGCGAATGAAATGGTGGGCAAAAGGAAAAAAACTTTCTCAACTCAACCATTTAGAAAACTTCCACCTGAAGAAAATATAACAATTAATACAAATTCTTATTTTCTAGATGTGCTTTGTGAATTTGAAGATTTTAAAACAGTCGAAACATTAAAACTTAAAGATGAATTTCTCAAAAGCTATATTGCATACAAAAAAGGTTTAGTGCAATATTCAATCTTGCTTGCAAAAAATGCCTTGGAAGAA
>JAZNJP010000009.1:0-11786 GCA_045578125.1 Candidatus Gastranaerophilales bacterium
AAGCGCGCATGGTCAAAACGCGCGAATTAACTTAATTATAGACGGTATAAATAGAAAAATTATTTTGCCTTTAGTTAAAAAAGTAGCTGAGACAATTTCTAATTTTGATATGAATGAATATATGCTGGAAATTCCTGTAAACGGCAAGAAAAAGCAATTTGTAATTGATGATAGTGTAAAATGTGGAAATTTCAAATATAGATATTCAGATAGAAAAGCAACAATAGAGCGAAAGTTCAGGTATAAAGAATTATGCGAAAGCATCGTTTCGTTCTCAAAAATTCCAGAAGTTTCCACAAAAATTGACTGGAAAGAATGCTTCAAATTTGCTATTGAACAACTTGGAATTGAAAATTCCTCAAAGTTCTTGAAAGAAGAAGGTTTTCAAGAAATCGAAAATGTTTAAAAGCAGTTCATTGGACAAAGCATGAAAAATCAAAAATCAATTTATACGCTTTTAAAAAGTCAAAAAAAATTCCTAGAAATTCCGCACAATAACATGCTCGATGTGTGTGTTTACCAGGGTGGTTTTGGTTCGGGAAAAACCTTTGTTGGCTCGCTTTTGGGCGTATTGCTTGCAATAAAATATCCAAAAATTACAGGGCTTGTGGGTGCAAAAACTTATTCTCTTGTGCGAGACACAACGCTTGTTAGTTATTTCGAACATCTGGAAAAGCTTGGTTTTAGAGAAGGAATAGATTTTTCATATAACAAAAGCATGCAAAAATTAATGTTTAAAAATGGCTCGCAGATTCTATTTCGGCATTTCGAAGAACCTAATAAATTAAAATCATTGAACTTGGGGTTTGTCGAAATAGAAGAAATGTCTGATGTTAAAGAAGCAACTTTTAAAATGCTTCTTGGGCGCATGAGACAAAGCATAAGGCCCAATTGGCATAATTTTAAATATAGAATTTTTGCGCATACAAACCCAGAAAATAAGTCTGGTTGGATTTGGAGAACATTTGTAAAAAATAAAAAAGAAAATTATCGTTTAATCATTGCTCCAACAACTGAAAACACCTTTTTACCTAAAAATTTTTGCGAAGAATTGAAGCATGCTTATGATGAAAAATATTATCGAATGAATGTTCTTGGAGAGTTTATAAACACAAATAATAATCTTGTTGTTCCTAATTTCAATTCCAGTAATTTACAGGAATTAAACTATCTGGAAAACTCGGAATTGCACATTTCGTGCGACTTTAATGTAGATCCGATGTGTTGGGAAATTGCGCATATTTCAAGAAATAATGTATATTTTATTGATGAAATTGCGCTGGAAAATACAACGACAGAAAGAACTTGTGAATATTTTATAGAAAAATATAAAAATCATAAAGCTCCAATTATCATAAATGGCGATGCTTCTGGGGATAATAGAACATGCCAGAGCGAATTTACCAATTATGTAATTATTAAAAAATGCTTGTCACAAGCTGGATTCAGAGATATTCGGTTTGAAATTAGAAAATTCAACCCACCAATTAAAAACAGAGTTCACTCTTTTTGCGCCAAAATGTGCAATTTTCAAGGCGAAAGAAGCCTTTTCATTGATCCAAAATGTGCTAAATTGATTTACAATTTAAATAATTTGAAATATCGCGAAGGCACTACTACAATTGACATTCCGACATATTATCAAATTAAAAACGACCCAGAATCAAAGTTTTTATCACACCCATTTGATGCTGCAAGCTACCTTGTAGAATATTATTTTCCGATTACATTATAGGAGAAGCAAAACTATGAATATTATTGAGTTTGCGCCAATTATTATAATTATTTTAATTTTCTTTTTACAAAATAAATTTTTTGTGACACCACAAGAGTTAGAAAAAAAACATAATGCAATTTTGAAAGATGTGGAAAGCCGTTATATGACTATTTTTTCCGCTAACGAAATGAAAGAACAACTGCACGAAATTAACAAAAAAATTGATAAAATTTATGATTTTTTTATTCAAAATCAGTAATATTATTTAGTAAACATTTTACTCAAAAAGCCCTTTTTTGTTGCTTTTTCAAGCTTTTGTTCTAATTCTAAAATTTTAGTTTTAAGAGCTAGGATTTCTTCGTTTTTTTGTTTGCATTCAGCATTCATTTCAAAATATTTTTCTTGCCAATATTGTTGATTTTCTTTTTCTTCTGTTCTAATAATTTCCAGCTGTTTATATTTGCCTGCTTCAACAGCTAGGGTTTTTAGTTCCAAAATAAGCTTTTCTGTAAGACTTTCTGACATATTTGATTGCGTATAATTCTTAGAAATTGTTGGAATTTCTTCTTCTTGTTCATTATTCAATATTGTTTCTTGTTTTTCTTTATTTAATTGTTTAGAAGCCTTATTACGCTTGGATTTTAAGTTCATTTCACGAATTTGATTAGCCTCAAATTCTGTAATTTGTATAATTTTCCCAGACGGAGTTTCAACAGCTTGAAGCTTACCTTTGTCAATCCAAGAATAAACTGAAGATTGGCTCATAAGTAAGATTTCTTGTGCTTCCGCAATTGATAATTTTAAATTTTTCATCATTATTCCTATAATTTCTAATAATTTTTAATAATTTACAGTATTTTCTATTACTTTATGAGTATGAAAAAAGAAAATGGTACTTGACTAATATTTTAACATGGTTTATTCTAAAATGGTAGTTTTTTTTGAAAGGGAATAAAAATTACGGAGGAAAAAAAGATATAAAAAATGCGCTCCCGTTAAGAAGCACATATCAACTACAAGTATTATTATAACAGATTTTTTCTTTATTGCAAGAGTTTAGTTATAAATTTTTCAAAATTTCTTTACGGGCGCAAACACACTTAAATTAAGCATTTAGCACCTAAGGAGAATTATGAAAAATTGTTCATTTAAAAATGAAACATTTGTTAATGTTTCAAAAGAAGAAGATTTTGGAGGTTATGGCGAAGCCCCTCAAACAAAGCTTTCATCAAGTAATGTTTTGGAGTTTAAGAAGACTGTAACTCAATTTGAATTAACGAAGATTATTTATGAATCTGCATTTTTTTCTAAAATTGAGCTCACACCTTCTTCAAAGCTTTTTTTATGGGCACTTTGCACACATTTTAATCCAGAAAATGAGACAATGTTTCCATCTCAAGCAACAGTTGCCAAAAGGCTAGGAATGAGCGAAAAATCAGCTGAACGCGCGGTTAAAGAGCTAAAAGAAAAAGGGCTTGTGGAATATGAAACAAAAAAAGTAAATCATTATAAGTTTAGTCAAAAATTTTTTAGTTTGGTCAAAATGTCGGTTATATCCCGTCAAAATGTCGGAAGTGAACACCGTCAAAATGTCGGACAAACAAATAAAATAGAACAAAAAAATAACAAGGAAAAAATTCAAAAACTTTTTAGGCAACAAAATGCTGGGTATCAAAAAACCAACTACGAGAACCGTTTTCAAAAATATGAACCGACTCCTAGCCGTGCAATTCCATCAATTGAAGAGACGCAAAAGCTTATAGCAGAAAGAGATGCGGCCGGAAATTCTGATTTTAATCCTTGGGAATATTCGCGCTCTGATGCGCTTAATTGGTTAAACTCTTTAAGCAGTAGGATTTTGAGCCGTTCAGAACTTGCAAAATCTTTGATTTTGAAATACCAATTTGAAGAATTTATGCATATATTGGATTAAAAAAACTTAATAATTAAATATTTTGCAAAATTGGCTTAAAAACCAGACTATATGTGTTATTTGAAGAAAAT
Organism: Candidatus Gastranaerophilales bacterium; assembly: GCA_045578125.1. Classification (GTDB taxonomy): domain Bacteria; phylum Cyanobacteriota; class Vampirovibrionia; order Gastranaerophilales; family Gastranaerophilaceae; genus RGIG1918. The sequence continues at coordinate 3,722 of JAZNJP010000009.1, forward strand.
TTATTTTGCATGACAGAGAATATTTAGGGCATGGTATTCTAGATTTTGAAAAAAATCAAAAAAAAATTAAAAAATAATAAAAATTGGCGGAAAGCCTTGTTATAAGCAATAATTCAGCTTATGTAAAATTATGTAATTTGCTGGAAAGTTTTATAAAAACTAGGTAAAAATACCTAGGTATTTTTACCTATATATTTTCAGTTTAACTTTTAATAAAGTTGTTAGTATTGAAACTCATTAAACCTGTAAGTCAAGATTTGCGGGCGTTTCGCCCGTTTTTTTAAAAATCTTTGCTACGGTATATATGTGGAAAAAACTAAAAAAATGTGATGTAAACTAGTTTTTAATGAGGGGAAAATGAATTTAACTATCAGGGAAGAACAAGTTATATCACTAATTGCGGCGGGTATGAGAAATGATGAAATCGCGCTGTGTATGGGGGTTTCAATTAGAACTGTACACGCTCATTTAACAAATATTTATAACAAACTTGGCGTCTCAAACCGCTCCGCTGCGCTCGTTTCATACATTAAGCAAGGCGGAAATCCTTTTAAATCAGTGGCATAGAGGTAAAATGACAAAAATTTCTCAAAAATGTTTTTATAATTTATCTGGTGGGATTAACCTGAAAAGCAGTCGTATTGCGCAAATTGGGAAAAATAACAAAATATGTTGGGATAATTCATTTAATGTTGAAATCCTTAAAAATCAAGGTGTTTGCACCCAAAAGGGCAATGTTAAAATTTTGCAACTCGATGATGATGTCGAAATAATTGGTCTAAACCAAGTAAAATCAGGTGTTTCGGACTTTGTTTATTTGACAAAAAACGGCGATTTATATTATTTTGACAGCATTTTGAACACATCAAAGCACTTAAAAACCTTGCAGAGTGCGCCTTTGAGATTTAGCGCAGCAAATTTTTTAGATGGCGTTGTGGTACTTGTCGGAAATAATTTTCCTTTGTATATCAAAAACTCAGACCCAGATTCTGTTTTAGAGATTAAAATTAAAAAAAGTGGCGATGAGTTTGTTTTTGGCTCAGCTGTTGGCGTTTTCGCAAGCCGTGTTTGGATTAGCGACGGTTGCACTCTTTATTTTTCTGCGTTAGGTAATGTTGCAGATTGGCAAAGCGAGCAAGATGCTGGCTATATTGGGAAATTTCACTCTTCAAGCACGGAAATTGTTGCACTGAGCGAATATATGGGAAATCTTGCCGTCTATAAACAAGATGGGGTCTATCTTTTGAGCGGTTCAAATACTGAGGATTTTTCGATTAAAAAATTCGGAAATTTGGGTGCGTTATCTTCAAAATCTGCGCTGAGCGTGAATAATAAGCAATATTTTGTTAATTCAGATGGAGTTTTTGCGCTTGAGCAATTCGGAGAACTCGCTCAGATTGCGCTTTCAGGCAATATTGCAGCACCAATTGCAAAAGAATTTGAATTTCTTGATAAAAATAAATTTGAAAAAATTTCAATTGTTGCAAATTTCCCAAAAAATCAAATTTGGTTTTTCTTGCCAAGAGTTGATTTTAGTGACGAGGGGTGTTTTTTAATTTATGATTTTGAAAATAAAGCTTGGCTCAAAAGGCTTGTGCCATATGCTTTAACGACTGCTGCGAATGTGAATGGAAAAATTTTAACAGCTGATAAAAATGGTGCAATTTTTAGAGAAGATTTTGGAAACACTTTTTCTGGAAAGCCTTTGGATTTCAAGTTTTCCACTTCATTTTTTGATTTTGGCAAGCCTAATTTGAGAAAAATTTGTGATCAAGTTCATTTGATTTTTGATGAAGAATTTGAGAATTCATTCGATTTTTGGGTTTGTAAAGATTACAAAACATCAAAAATTTCAGATGTGGCGCGCGTTGAGAGCGTGAATGAAAAAACTTTAATTTTTTCCTCTGCTAATGAAGATACAAATAACTCATTCTGGGCAAGCGATTTGGGCGGTTTTTCTTGGGCAGAGCCAACTGAAGCCAGCACGCGAGTTGAAGTTTTTGATTCAAATTATTCTGTGCAACTGAATTTCGGGAGCCGACATATTGGCGATGGCTTTGGGCTTGTGGGCATTGAGTTTAGAGACATTTTAGAGGATTTATAGGGGGCGAAATGGAAGAAAATTTTGATTTAGACGAAATGATTATGGTAAATCCTAAGGCGCAGAAGGCTTTAGCGCATAAAATTAAACAAGAAATTGACACTAAAAAAAATGATATAAAAACGCGCGAATTGGTGACTATTACTTCAATTAAAGATGTTCCAAAAGCCGAACTTTACACAAAAAATTCTATTTGGAAAGCGACTAATTTAAACACACTGATTGAGTTTGAGCTTTCTGGAATTAATGTTGATTTATATTTAGGGGACAATGTCGCGCTCCGTGGGCTTTTAGAGCGCGGTGCGATTGATAGTTTTATAAAAAATGGTCTTTTTATTCAATTTGACCATGTGACTTACTAGTGGAAAAGCTTGCTGTGCAAGAGAAAGGACAAAATGACAACAGAAGAAATTACAGATTATTCAGGTTTTGTTGGCGAAGTTTGGAGTCAAAAAATTAACTCATCGCTTGATAAAACTTGCGCTATGCTTCAATGTGTGAACCGTGATTGGCAAATGGAAGCGAATAAAGGCACTAAAAAAATTAATATCATAACTCCCAAAACCATCTCGGCATCAGCCTATACAGGCTCGATTCCAAGCTATGGCACATTATCAACTACGCCTACTGTTTTGGAACTTTCGCAAAAAATTTATTTTGGCGTGACTGTTCCTGACATCGAGGAAGTGCAAAGTAATATTTCAATCCTCGATACCGTTGTGGAGAGCGCGAAAAAGGGAATTGAAGAAAAAATTGATTCATTTCTTTTTTCGCTTCACGCGGGGGCACATTCAGAAAACCAAATTGGCTCAAGTGAAAGCCCTGAGACAGTTTCAGGCGAAAATATTTATGCGCAATTTGTTAGCTTAGCAAAAAAATTGAAACTATCCGGCGCGCTAAATGGCTCAAATTCAGGCTGGGTTGTGGTTCACCCTGATATTGAAGAGCAAATTTTGTTATGTGAAAATTTCACGGGCGCTTCAGATGCGCGCGATAAGGCGATTCGCGAAGGTGCAATTGGCAGAATTGCAGGTTTAGATGTTTTTGTTAGCAACAATGTTGGCAAAAACTCAGACCATTATGTGGTTTTAGCGGGTACGCAAAGAGGAATAACTTACGCTTCGCAACTTGCTAAAATCGAAACGATTAGGGCTGAAAGTAGCTTCAATTCGCTTGTTCGCGGGTTATATGTTTATGGTGGGCTGGTTGTTAATCCAAAAGCTTTGGCAACCCTAACATGTAAATTAGGATAAGCTGAAGTTGCAATTGACGGCATAGCCTGACTTACGCCCGTTGTGTGTGTGCATAGGCTCGCGCGTTAAAATTCGCGGGCTTGTGCTAAATCACACATAAAAATTAAATTTTAAGCAAATTTAGTGAAAGGACAGAAAATGCAGGGAAAATCAATAACAAACAAGGATTTAGAGAATATTTTAATGCAAATTTCTATAAAAAGTGCGATTTTAGATAAATTGGGAATACCGCTTGATAGAGCGGATTTTGAAGCAAAATTGAAACAAGAAATTCCTGAAAAAACCGTAAATATCAGTGATATGATTAAAAATTTGTGTGATTTTGGACTTATTTCAAAGAATATGAGCGAGAAATTGATTGAAAAATATAGTCCAGATGATGTTTCAAATAGTGTGCAAAATGTGGCTGTGAGCGATTTTGCGGGTTTGGCAGGAGATGTGAGCGAATATTTTGAGCAAAATTCAGAATTAAAAAATTTAATTGAAAATTCTGATATTGTTTATGACGCAAAATCGCTTGAAGAAATTTATAAATTGGCTAAAATCCTTGAAGCGCGCGCTGTTGAAGGATATAAAAAAGATATTGAGAAAACAAGAAAAAACGAAATAAAAGCACCAAAAAGCCTTGCAAATTCAAGCGTGCAAGAGGGTTTGGGGCAGAATATGCAAATTAATAAAAAAGATATTGCAAAAATGAGCACAGACGAGTTTTTGAAAAACGAGGAAATAATTAATAAACTAATGCGCCAAAAAATGCTATAATTTGCGTTTTGGCGCGGAGTTTTGAGTGGTTTTGAATAATTTTTGTGCATGTTTGTTGGTTTAAATTTTTAGTTTTAAATTACATAATATACATTATCATAACCAATCGAAACGATAGTAAAAAGCTAAATTTTGAAGAATACAAAGGATTTTATTTTTATGAATTATTTTGAACTGTTTAACAAAGTTATGCTTGAGTTGAATTTATCTCCGCTATCAAACTTTGAAAACGCCCTCAAGAGTGAGCATTTGAGGATTTTAGAGAATTTGAAGCGAGTAAATTTAGAAATTCTCACAAAATATGACTGGGATTTTATGAAAAACCAAAGTGTGCACAAGCTTCAAGCGGGCGAAAACATTATCCCTATCAAGCGTTTAGGCACTGTGACTAAAATTATAGAAGGCTCCACTGAGCTAAATTATGCGCCACTTAAAGGCTATTTTATAGATGGCGAGGGCATTTCGGGGGGAACTTATAGTGTTTGGAAAAATTATATAGTTCTTCCAAAGGCAGATACAGAGCGCAAAATTTACCTTGAATATACTGTTTTAGAGTTCGCACGAGGTAAATGTGGCGAGTTTAAAAGCAATTTTGAGGAGGCTTGTGATGTGAGCATTCTGCCTGAGCCTTATGGGGACGACATTTTGGTCTATGGCGCTGTGGTGCTCACAAAAGCTAACCCAAAATTTGAGAAATTTGCGTTTTGGCAAAAATGCTATAACGACGCGATTTTAAGGCTAATTGAAAGCGAGAAAAAAACATTTCACATGGAGCCAAAAATCACAATTAGAGGGCATTAGACGCAAAACAAGCGCAAACGAGCATTTTGCACCAGAGAGTTTAAACCGCTGTAGAAACTGATTTCAAATAAGTTAAAATTTGAACAATTGTGATTAAAAAGAAAGATAGGAAAAGGAAGGAAGCGAGGAGCTTTTGGACATCTCCGAATGAAAATTTAGCAGTTTTTTTCCTTGCTTTTTCCATCGCTTGAAATTCAGTTTTAAAAGGTTGTTTTGGAAGCGATTCTTCCATCACCTCAAGGACTTCGCGATATTTTATGCAAATTGAGCGGTTGTAGGCGTCAACATTGAGCCACCAAAGAATTGAGAGGAACATGCCCAAAAATGAGGTTAAAAAGATGACAAGTGAATCAGGCGAAAAAACGCATAGGAGGTATGTGAAGCCCAAAATGAAAACGCAAAAACTCATGTAGTAACGGTTTGTGGCGAAGTTTCTGTCGATGTATTTTTCTTTGGATTCGTTATAAATGCGATATTGTTCGAGAATCTGATTTTGTAGGTCTTCTTGCATAATTACCTCATTTCAGAACCATTATACAAAAAAATAGGAAGTGTGACAAGTGTATTATTTTGAAAAACTAAATTTGGGAAAAGTGAATGATAGCTTAGATTTTGGCGGGTTTTTAAAGCATGCAATAGCGCGTTTTGGGCTGTGTGAATTTGCTGATTTGATTCATTTGGCGCAAAAATTTAAACGTCAATTGTTTGATGATTATAGTTTTTTAATTGAAGATAAAAGCCCTCAGCAAGCGGATTTCGAGTGTGCTTTGAGATTTATTGAAGTGATGCGCGAATGTTGGGAAAATTTTTATGTTGTGAAGGCAAAAAATGGCGAAATTGCTGGATTTTGGTATATATACGATATAAATTATGCAAGAAAAAGAGATGAAAATTTTGACGGGAAAGAGGTCAAAAAGCCGATATGTGGCACAATTGCTGGGTGTTTAAAGAAAAAATTTTGGGGGTTTGAAGCGCGCGAAATTATGAAAAAAATTTATAGAGAAATTTTTTCAGTTGAAAAATTTGAAAAAATTAAATGTGAAACATTCAGTACAAACCCTTATATTGAAAGGCTTTTAAAGGATTTTGAATTTGAATGTGAAGGGGTTTTGAAAAATGAAACAATGGCCGCTGGCAAAGTTTGCGATGTGAAAATTTGGGGTTTTCATAAGAAAAAATTGCATGAAAGTGACGAAGTTGAGGAAAATTAGGCAAAAGAAAAAGGGGTTGAACCCCTTGATTTTACTAGCCGAAGCATTAACAACAAAACTATTATAACAAAAAATTTAGAAAAATAAAGGAGTTTTAAGAAATATTAAGAAATTATGAAAGAATTGACAAAACAGCAAAAAATTTTTTTAGAAAATTACGCGTATAGTTTAAATGCGACAAAAAGCGCACTAGATGCGAATTATAAAGAAAATGTGGCACATGTGCAGGCAAAAAATTTGCTTTCGCGCGCTAAATATCAAATAGCCTTAAACTCAATTATAGAGCGCGAAGTTGACAAATTAGAAATCCCAAAAGCATATGTTTTGAAAAAATATTTACAAGTTATTGACTATGCATCAGGCGAAAGCGCCTCAAAGCAAGTGTTTGAGGAAGGTTTTAGCGAGAGCGCGCAGGAAGGTCGTGTTCGCGATTTTAAGGCGCCTAAGGATGCTGGGCTGCTTTTAAAAGCTTTGGAGGGCTTGCAGAGGTTTCTGGAGCGCGCGAAAGATGAGCCAAAAAACGAGGATTTAGGCGGGTTTTGGCAAATAGATAATGTTGATTGTACGAAGATATAAGGAGCTAAAATGAATATAGAAAAAACTGACCTAAAAGCACTAGCAAAGCAAGTTTCGAGCACTTTTGAACGTTTAAACGAAGCAAGAAGCGAACAACTTGAAGAGGCGAAAAAGCTGGAAGAGCGCGTTTTTGGCGGGGGTGACGCGACAAAACGAACTGGCAAAAAGTTATATTTGCCAGATGCTTGGGAGCAATTTCAGACTATGAAAGCGCATTTGATTGATGTCATTTATTCGCACCCAGAGGGGCTTTTCGATGTTTATGCTAAAAATAGCGATGATGCGGAACTTGCGATTGCTCATAAAGCGATGTTGAATGATGTTTTTGAAAAATCAGAACTAAGAAATGAAATTGAAAAAATCGTGAATAACCTTATATTGAGCGGAGAAGCGACTGTTTTTGTGGGGTGGGATACAAGGTTCAAAAATTCTCGTGTTTGGAGCGATTATTTAGAAGATTACGAAGTTAAAAGTTTTGTTGAATATGATGGAGTGAAGGTCAAAACGATTGCAGCGCAAGACTTTGTGTTTGATACGGCAAGAGCTAACAATTGGGAAAGTTGCCCAAAAATTTACCGCTGTTACTTAGAATTGTCAGAAATTAAAGAAATTTATGAGAAAAAATATTTAACGCAAGAGGTGCAAAACGCGCTATTTGAGGGTGTTATGGCAAGTAAAGAAGGCAAAGAAGTGGCAGGGTTTAAAAATGGGCTTGTGGAACTTTTAGAGTATTGGGGCGATATAAGGTGTGATGACGGGAAACTATTGAAAAATCAACTAATTACGGTTGCTATGGGCGAATTTGTGCTCAGATGCGAAGAAAATCCTTATATAAATTCGCCTTTTATTTATGCAAATTTGATTGAAAATCCAAAAACAAAGCGCGGAATTTCGCCAATTAAGCCCGTTTTGGCCTTGAATAGTATATCGTCAGAAATATTAAATAAGCAACTCGATGCGTATTCTTTAGTGGTTAATCCGCCATATCTCGCGCCAAAAGGGGCTTTTAAGGGTGAGCAAGTGGTTGCTCCTGAAAAAATTATTGAATACGATTCATCTCTATTGCCTCAAATGCCCACCCCAATTAACTTTTCCCCAGCGTTATCTGGCTGGGATTTTATTCAATATTTTAAAAATTCTATCGAAAGTGCGACTGGAATTTTTAGAACAATGAGTGGAATTCAAGGGCAAAATGGAAAAACAGCAACTGAAACTCTGCAAAGCGCGCATGGTCAAAACGCGCGAATTAACTTAATTATAGACGGTATAAATAGAAAAATTATTTTGCCTTTAGTTAAAAAAGTAGCTGAGACAATTTCTAATTTTGATATGAATGAATATATGCTGGAAATTCCTGTAAA
>JAZNJP010000010.1:0-4418 GCA_045578125.1 Candidatus Gastranaerophilales bacterium
CGAATAAATTAATTTTAATATCTTTTAGCTGAGTAAAGTACTTAATAATTTCCTCTTTATAGAAACCAAAGATGTAAAATTGAGCAAGTTCAAAATTTGAATATTTATTAAAAGAAAGATAAATAGCATAATCAGACGAATTATTTATCTCAGGGGAATTTAAATTATTTAAAAGAGCAAATTTTGCAAGTTCAACCTGCGAAACATTGAACAAATTAGACGCATCAATTATAAGTTTATAGTCAACTTGAGGCGCATCATCTCGAAATATTTTATAATACTGATTTAAAATTATTGAATTATAAGCACACAAGCCATGTGATAAAACTTTATCAAGCGTAAGCTCAACTCGAGATGAACTCAAACCTTCCCTTAAGTTTTGCGCTTTGTCGATATATAAATCAAGTGCTTTTTTTGTAAAATCATCAAACTTAAAACCAAAGCGAATTGAAAAATCTAGACCTCTTAAAATTCTAGTAGGGTCATCAATAAAGCTATCTTTATGCAAAATTCGAAGTGTTTTTTGGGCAATATCTTGTGCGCCATTAAAATAATCTATGAGCGAAAAATCACCTAAATAAAGTGCGATTGCATTGACAGTAAAATCCCTACGTTTAACATCATCTTCAAGAGGAATACCTATTTCAGAAACCACGGGCAAACAACCAGATTCTGGATAATTTTCAATTCTTGTAGATGCAAAATCAATTCTGTGCCCCCTAACACACGTTTTAACTGTGCCAAAATCACTATGAGTGGATACAATATCGCAAATCTCGCATTTTTGGCAAAAATCAATAGCTGAGCCTTCCACAAGAATGTCAATATCAGAGATGTCAGAGCCCATAATTAAATCTCTAACCAATCCACCAACAAAATATAATTTAACAGAGTTTTTTTGCGCATAAAAATTGAGTTCAGAAATTAATTTTAAAATATCTGAATTAATTTTAGTGGCAATAATAGTTTTAAAATCTTTACTCACTTAAAAGCTTTTCAATGAAACTTGTGTCAAAATCAGCAGATATAAATTCTTCGCTATCGAGAATTCTTTTGTGGAACGGTATCGTTGTGCTTACACCAAGGATAACATATTCTTCAAGAGCTCTCAATGTTCTTGCTCTTGCTTCTTCACGGGTTCTACCATAGCAAATAAGTTTACCAATCATGGAATCATAATTTGGTGGAATTTTATATCCTGTATAGATGTGAGAATCAATACGAACGCCATATCCACCAGGGGCAATATACCCTTCAATTTTTCCCGCACAAGGCATAAAATTTTTATCAGGATTTTCTGCATTAATTCTGCATTCAATTGCATGCCCGTGCATTTTGATATCAGATTGTTTATAAGAAAGTTTTTTACCTTGAGCAATTTGAATTTGTTCACGTACAATATCAACACCTGTTACCATTTCTGTAACACAGTGCTCAACCTGAACTCTTGTATTCATCTCCATAAAATAGAAATACTTGCCTGTTGGATTTTCTGGAGTTTTTAAGCCATGTTCATCAAGCAAAAATTCAATCGTTCCAGCGCTTTCATAATTTGAAGCACGAGCCGCAAGAACAGCAGCTTCACCCATTTTCTTTCTAATTTCATCATTTATTACAGCGCAAGGTGCTTCTTCAAGTAATTTTTGATGACGCCTTTGAAGCGAACAATCACGTTCACCAAGGTGGATTACATTACCTTTAGAATCTGCAAGAATTTGAACTTCAACATGGCGAGGATTTTGAATATATTTTTCGCAATACACATCTCCGTTGCCAAATGCTACAAGAGCTTCTTGAGAGCATAGGTCGAAAGCATCTTGAACAGCGCTATCTTCCCAGACAACACGCATTCCTCTTCCACCGCCACCAGCTGTTGCTTTAATTATTACAGGATAGCCAACAGTATTTGCAAACTCGATTATATCTTGCGGGTCAGAAACAATTGGAGTTCCAGGGATAATTGGAACGCCAGCATTTTGCATTGTTTGACGGGCAGTTGCTTTATCACCCAAAAGCTTCATAGAATCAGCTGAAGGACCAATAAATTTAATATTATGCTGAGCACAGATATCTGCAAAATCAGCACGTTCTGATAAAAAGCCATATCCAGGGTGAATTGCATCAGCTCCAGAAGTTAGCGCAACCGAAATTAATGCTGGAATATGCAAATAGCTTTTTGTAGCTTCAGCAGGACCAATGCAATATGCTTCATCTGCCAAAGTAACATGGAGACTGTCAGCATCGGCTTGCGAATATACCGCAACTGTCGCTATACCGAGACCTCTGCAAGCCCTGATAATTCTGAGAGCAATTTCGCCCCTGTTTGCAATTAAAACCTTTTTAAACATAATGTATTACTCTACATACATCAAAACTTGACCGTATTCTACGCTTTGCCCTTCTTCAACACAGATTTCAACAATTGTGCCAGAAACCTCTGATTCAATTTCATTCATAAGTTTCATTGCTTCAATGATACACACAACTTGACCCGTTGAAACTCTATCGCCAACTTTAACAAATGGTGCAGCAGCAGGAGACGGCGCAGGATAGAAGCAACCTACCATTGGAGAAGTGATTGCTACTCTATTCTTTTTAGAATCTTCTGGAACAGCTTGTTCTTCAGCAACAGGCGTAGCCTGAACATGAACAGGTGCCTCGGTAACTACTGGAGCAGCCACAACTTGAGCTTCAGCTTTTTTAACCACAAGGGCTTTTTCGCCATCCTCCAGCGTAACTTCACTAAGTCCATGTTTGTTAATAACCTTAGCAAGTTTTTCAATATATTCAATACTAAATTCCATAACAGTACCTTATACTCTGTCTAGATATTCATTTGTTCTGGTGTCAACTCTTATTACATCACCATTTACAACAAAGAATGGAACGTTTACAACCGCGCCACCGTCTAATGTGGCAGGTTTAGTACCAGCATTTGAAGTGTTACCTTTTTCGTTTGGAGCAGTGTCAATTACTTCAAGTTCAACATGATTTGGAAGATCAACCCCAATAATGTTGCCATCATGCATTAAAATTTGAACATTCATGTTTTCTTTTAAATATTTAACACCATCACCAATAGCAGCTGTTGGTACGTTAATTTGTTCGTATGTTTCAGTATTCATCATAACGAAATCATTGCCTTCTTTGTAAAGATATTGCATTTCAGCTCTATCTAACATTGCACGTTCAACTTTTTCGCCTGCTCTGAAAGTTCTTTCAACAACTTGACCTGTTTCAACGTTTTTTAATTTAGTTTTAACAAAAGCAGAACCTTTGCCTGGCTTAACATGCAAAAATTCAATAACAGACCAAAGTTTGTTATCAATTTTTAAAGTAAGACCTGTTTTAAAATCGTTAGTTGATATCATATTAAGACCTCATATTACTAATATTATTGTTAGATTTTATCATGAAAATTCAATTTTACATAATAATTTTCATCGTTCTTCATTTTTTGATACAATTCCTCTGGTGGATTTTTCATTTTAGATAAAATTTTTGCAACCTTCTCGCGTATAGTATAGTCAACACATTCAGAGTTTTCCGTTAATATTTTTTCAAGCTTCTCATCGTTAAACGGTTGATTGAAATTTTCAGCCAAGGCTTCCAGACACCAATAGAGCTTAAAATACATTTTATTTAACATATGATTTTTTTGAGTTCGCCATTTTTTAGGTTTAGAATTTGATTCAATCTCTTGCATGATAAGCAATATACGCTCAATCAACTCATTGTTAAGCGGAATTTGGTTTAAAGAAATAAATTGAACAATATTCCTGGAAACATTGGGATTAACATCACAAAGGGCATTTATTAAATCAGGATAAGAAGTATGAGCATAGTTAACACACGAAATTTCACATAGCTTTGATGAAACCAACTCGCGTATTCGCCCATCATGACCTGTTAAATTTGAAATTATAATTCTAAAATCATCTTCTGATTTAATTTCGCCTAATTCAAGCAAAGCATATGGCTTTAAATCCTCTTCAGACGACGCGAGACAAGAGATAATATCACCATATTCAAAATCACCATTTAAGAAAATATTGTCTAAACTCATAAGAAAAATATAGCACGAAAATACTAGAAAAAAGTTGAAAAAATGGATAAATTGTATGATAGGGAAAAATTTGAGAAGTGTATAATACAATTAAAAGGAGAAAATTATGAGCACAATTATAAATTTCTTTAAAAATTTATTCCTTATGAATTCAGATGAAACATATATCGGACTTTCTAGCTTTTCAAGCGTTAGCGAGAGAGCACAAAAAAGAGTCAATAAAGTAGTTAAAAAATCAGAAATGAGCTTAACCGAATTACTTAGAAAAAACCAATTTTAACCTTAGAAGGATGAATAATAATCATCCGTAGAATTTGAAACATTAGCGAGGGTGGTTTTAAACAATTCAGCA
>JAZNJP010000011.1:0-1635 GCA_045578125.1 Candidatus Gastranaerophilales bacterium
AACTCATCAAGCGTTGTAGAACAATTTGGCGCACAAGATGGTTTAATTACATTTGACGCAATTGAAGAAAAATTAAAAAATTCCCCAGATTATAAGGTTAAAGTTATAAATGAGATTGGATAAATTCCTCAAAGTTTCAAGGCTTATCAAAAGAAGAACGGTCGCAAACAAAGTTTGCGATTCCGCTCGTGTCTTTGTAAATGGTAACCCTGCAAAACCTGCTAAAATTGTGCGTGTTGGCGATATTTTAAAAATTGAATATTCGAATTTTGCAAAGTCATACAAAATTGTGAAAATTCCTGAAAAAAATATCTTAGCTCAAGAAGCAGCTGAATTATACGAGGTTATGCCTGATACTTTTTAAATACTAAACTTGCATTGTGTCCACCAAACCCAAAAGAATTTGAAAGAACATAATTAAGTTCGGCTTTTTGTGCTTTATGTGGAACATAGTTCAAATTTGCAACTTCTTCATCTTGATTGTCCAAGTTGATTGTTGGCGGAACTATGCCGTCTCTCATCGCCATAATACAAGCAATAGCTTCAGTTGCACCAGTTGCACCAAGAAGGTGACCATGCATTGATTTTGTTGATGAAACTTTCAAGTTTGGATTTGTTTCTAAATCACCAAAAACTTTAGCAATAGCATGGGATTCAGCTTTATCACCAAGCCCTGTGCTTGTGCCATGAGCGTTGATGTAATCAATATCTTTAGGTTCAAGCCCAGCGTCTTTCACTGCAAATTCCATAGCTTTAATCGCGCCATTACCTTCAGGGTCTGGCGCAACTAAATCATATGCGTCTGCTGTTTGCCCATATCCTACAATTTCGGCATAAATTTTAGCGCCTCTTGCTTTAGCATGTTCTAATTCTTCAAGAATTAACACTGCACTGCCTTCGCTCATAACAAAACCGCCTCTGTCTTTATCGTATGGTCTTGAAGCGATTTCAGGCACATCGCATTTAGATAATGTGTGTGCTGAAGTAAACGCGCCGAGTGATAAATGTGTTATCACTGCATCAGAACCACCTGCCACAATAACATCAGCATCTCCAAATTGAATTGAGCGCATAGCATCGCCTAAACAATGGTTAGATGTAGCACAAGCAGTAGTAACCGCTTTATTCAAACCTTTCACTTGTAACATTTTTGAAACTTCACCTGCTGCCATGTTAGAAATAATCATAGGAACAGTATATGGCGCACATCTTGTAGGCCCTTTTGCAATAATTGTTAAATGTTGGTCTTCAAAAGTTCTAAATCCGCCTGCAGCAGAACCAAGAACAACACCGTATCTGTATGGGTCTTCAAGATTTTCAAAATCAATTCCAGAATCGGCCGCTGCTTCTCTTGCTGCAACAAGAGCCATTTGAATATATCTATCCATTCTTTTTAGTTGTTTTGGGTCAAGACCTGAAATTTCTTCGAAGTTTTTAACTTCACCACCCACTGAAACTTTTTGGTCAATCAAAGGTATTCTTTCAATTTTTGAAATTCCAGATTTACCTTCTTTTATGTTGTCCCAAAATTTTTCATACCCTATTCCATATGGTGAAACAAGCCCAATACCTGTTACGACAACTCTTCTTTTTTCCATAAAAACTCCTCTTTTAAAACATAAGCGCAAAACAAAT
>JAZNJP010000012.1:0-17312 GCA_045578125.1 Candidatus Gastranaerophilales bacterium
AAAAGAAAATAAAAAATGACAACTTAACAACAGACAATTCAAAAATTCAAAACACACAAAACGAAGATAAAAAATTAAATAAACAAGATAAAGCTGAAAGCGAAAACAAGACTGACGATACTATTTCCAAAAACGAAAAAAACATCGAAGAAACAGACAACAAGGAACTTGAAAAAGTAACTGCTCAACTTGAAGAAGCGGTAAATATTTCAAAAGAAACAGCTATAATTGAAACAATCGACATTTCAAACATTGACACAGTTGAAAAAACAACAACTGAAGACACAAATAAAACAACAAATGAAGACACAACACTAAAAACAGAAAATAAAACAAGCGCAACTCAAGAAACAAAAGCGCTTGATAACCTTCAAAAAATTGAAATTGATTTGGCTGCGGTTGAAGAAACAACTGAAACAACAACGGAAACTACAGAAGATATCACAACAATTAACACCAAAACAACCGATAAAACAGCTCAAACAAAAGGTGCAAGCGAAATCGATTTAGTCGAAGCTGATGAATTAGATTTAGCATCTGAAGATACAAAAGCTTTAAAAGGCAAAATTTTTGTTGATAGTGAAAATATTCAAAATGAAACTGGTATGGCACTTGATGAAATTATGTCATCAAACGAACCAAATATCGAAGGCATTGTTGAAGAAAAAATCTTAAAAGATTTAAATTTGAATGTTGATGAAATTATGCTTGGCACAAAAGCAAGCACAGATGCAAGTTCAAAACTTACAAGCAACGCAAGTGAGCAAATGTTTAAAATGTCCCTTGAAAAAACATTCAGTGCAAAAGCGGAAGCAGGAAGTGTTCAAGCACTTCAAAATAATGCTCAAGCATCAAATAACGCAGGGCACGGGGAAAACCAAAGTTTAAATTTATCAAATCAAGGGACACAAAATAAAGTTCAAGACTTCAAGCAAGCAACGGCAAGCGCTAGTGCAAAATTTAGCGAAGTTCAAAAAAATGATATTTTAGACCAAATCACAGCTAAATTTGACCAATTAAAAACAAATGGAAATGCAAAAATTACTTTAACTCTTCGCCCAAATGATTTAGGAAGGGTTGTAATTGAAATGAGCCAAGATAAAAACGGCGTTTCTGCAACAATTCTTGCTCAAAATGAAGATGTTAAAAGACTACTTGAACAAGATGTTGAAGGGCTTAAAACAAAACTAGCGCAAGCTGGTGTTCAAGTTGATAATGTTGCAGTTAAAACAGCAGAAAGCACAAATAATAATCAAAATCTTGAACAAGATTTCAAGGAAAACAATCAAAGAGAAGAAAACTCAAGAGAAAATAATTCTAACTCACAAAACAAAAATTCAAACAACCAAAATTCTTCAGAAAATTCTGAACGCCACAGCGAAAGAAGCTACTATCAAGAAAGTTTGGTTGAAAACTATGAAAGTTATGAAGGTATAAAGGTAGGTAATAATGGCTTCATCAGAACTCGTTAGTATGCAAAATGCCACTGCAAAAGCAGAAATGGCAAAAGCGGACAAAACAAAAACAAATAATTCAGAAGTTACATCTGATATGTTCTTGAAATTAATGCTTGAACAGCTTCAATATCAAGACCCATTAGACCCTGTTAGCAACACTGAATTTCTTTCACAACAAGCAATGTTCACACAATTAGAAAAAATTATGGACATTGATAGCGAAGTTTCAAGCAGCAATGCAATTCAACAAACTTTATCGCTTGTTGGAAAAGAAGTTACAATCACAGACCCTGATAATAAAAATAAAACAATAACAGGTGTTGTTGAATCTGCAAATTTCACAACTGACGAACCAACAATCACAATCGCTGGCAAAGATTATCCACTAGAACTTGTGAAAAATGTTGCACCAGCAAAAGACAATACAGCTAAAGTAAACCAAAACACAGAAGCGATACAATCAATCGAAAAGACTTTAGGAGATTTAAATATTAACTTTTCAGGACTTTCTGAAGCAGTTAAAGGATTTCTCTCAGACGAAAAATATTCTGGCTAATAGCCACACCACAAAGACAACAAACAAACAATTAACAAGGAGATATAGATGTCACAAGCAATGTACACCGCAATGACTGGGATTAACGCAGGTCAAGAAACAATTACCGTTGTTTCAGACAACATCGCGAACTTGAACACAACAGCGTTCAAAGAATCAGCAATTAACTTTCAAGATGTATGGTATAAAACATACACAAGTGGTACCGCTCCAACTTACACAGCAGGTGGTACTAACAGTAAGCAAGTGGGTGTTGGTACTTTAAGTTCTTCGATTACTAAAAACTTTGATACTTCATCAATCAACACAACTGGTAAAACATCAGATATGGCAATTGAAGGGGATGGTTTCTTCACTGTTCGTGATGCAAACGGCGCTCTTCGTTACACTCGTGATGGTAACTTCACACTTGACTCAAACGGCTACCTTGTAACATCAAGCGGTTACAATGTTCTTGGTACTGAACAAGTTTTGTCTTATAGTGCATCAACAACTCCTGTTAAAATCCCACAATCTTTGGAACTTGCGCCAGTAGCACAACCTACAGCAACTTTCCAAACAAAAACGCTAGATGAAACAAATAATGCTCAAATCATTGCCGGTGATTTCTCAATAAACATAATCAAACCTGATGGTACAACAGGAAGTGCAACACTTACTATCGGCAACCCAACTGAAACTACTGTTCAAAAAATGGTTGCTGATTTCAACACACAATTAACAAACCAAAATATGCCGGTAAGTTGCGTTATAAAAGATGGTGTTTTGCAATTCCAAATTAATAAAGACCCAGACACAGGAGCTGATTTAGTTCAAACAATGTCATTTAAATCAGGAACATCAAACTTCGTTCAAACAACAGATATTTCATGGGCGAGCAAAGTTCCTGCAACTGCAACCACAAATGCATATTATTCAACAAAAATTCTTGACTACAATGTAACAATTGACCCTGTATCAGCAGTTGACAGAGCTATTACCCTTGAATCTTGGTCAGTGAGTGAAACAGGTATCATCGAAGCAACATATTCAAATGGTGACAAAATCACAGTTTACAAAGATGAAGACGATGATAGCTATAAATTCAAATATACAATGACAAACGGCGTTGAAATTATAGATGACGACGTAAAAGCTGACCCAAATGCTCTTATCCCTGGCAACATGCAAATGCAATTTGCGAACGTTACAAACAACCAAGGTCTTGTAGCAGTTGGTTCAAACATGTATGCATCAGGTCCTAACTCAGGGGATATAAGCTACGCAGCAGCAGGCAACCACGGTATTGGTTCAGTTGCAACAGGGGGCTTAGAAAGCTCAAACGTAGATATGAGCCGTCAGTTCTCAACAATGCTTCTTGCTCAAAGAGGAATTGAGGCAAACTCAAGAGTATTCGATACAGCAAATAGTATTCTTCAAACATTAGTTTACCTAGGAAGAGGTTAGACATAACTTAAAAAAGGAGGTTTAAAACCTCCTTTTTTAATAGCTTATTTCTTATCTGCTTTTGTTACTTGGAAAGATTTACTTTCAGAAATTTCAATTCTTGCAGATTTTATTTTATCTTTTGTTTCCTCATCAAGCGCATTACCCGCAACAAGCCTGTCAATGAAAGCATTATTCAATCTAACAGCTTTTGGAAGTACGCCTGCTTCTTCTAAAACATCTTTAATTTGATTAAAGTCATAAGAAAATGTCTTTTTAGAATGGTATGCAAGGGTTTCGCCCGTTGGAAGAACCACGTCTTCTCCGCCTCTTTCAAAATAGATTTTGAAAATTGACCTTAAATCTTGAATTTCGCCTTGCATAACAGAAATTGCTTGTTGAATTCTTAAATATCTTTCAAACAAATAATCAACATTATGAATTTGCGAAAGTTGCCAATCATATTTTTGGAAATATTGGTTTCTGAGCATAGGGTAAGCTTTTGCAAGACAATACGCATCTCCCATAGCTCTGTGACGAGCTTCACATTCAACACCATAACACTCAATTAAAGAACCCAAACCACAACTTTCAATATGCGGATAAACTTCTTTAAACATAAACTGAGTATCAACATATTTATTTGTTAATGGTTTTTGGTAAAGTCTTTTAGAGGCTCTATTTAAAAAGCTAAAATCAAAAATTGCATTGTGAGCAACAAGAGTATGGTCGCCAATAAATTCAAAGATTTTAGGGTAAATTTCTTCTTCCTCAGGTGCGCCTTCAAGCATTTCTTCAGATATTCCATGAACCGCCTGAGATGATTTTCTGATGTGTTGATGTGGGTTGATGAGTGTTTCAAATTTATCAACAATAACCCCATTTTCAAGCTTCACACCAGCAAATTCAATAATTCTTTCTTTTGTGTAATCAAGCCCTGTTGTTTCAACATCGATTACTACTTCAATTTCTTTTTCCATTTCTTCAATCATAATTAAAATTTTACCATAAATATTTTTCTTATGTAGCGTCTGCTAAATCTTTAGCTTTTTGATATTCGTTTTTAAAATAATTTTTATCATAATTTAAATTAATAAATTCCCAAGGGAGTTCGTTTTCTGGCGAAAATTCCTTTGTTGCTTCAAGCTCTATATCAAGATTATTATTTCGTGCAATTTCCACATATTTTTCATAATCAAAATTCTCGTCCCAAGAGTCAAGATATGAACCAGATTTATACAAATCATAAATAAAGTTGTTAAGTCTCTTATCTCCACGAGTTAAAAATGCCTCAACTTGACTTAATTTAGAATGATGAAAATTAAGTTTCACATTGCGCATTGAAGCACATTTTTCTTTCAAAAATTTGATTTTCTCAGCAATTTCAGCAAGCGAATTTTGGGGTGCATAAGCAAAAGGTGTAAAAGGCTTTGGAACAAAAATTGAAATAGAACAAGTAATTTGAGGAACTTTTAGTCCGCGCTCCATGCAACATGCACGAACATCTGCAAAAAGCCCAGCAATTCCTGCAATATCATCGTATGTTTCGTATGGAAGCCCAATCATAAGATAATATTTAATTTTCTTCCAACCAGCTTCAACAGATGCTACTGTGGCATTTAAAATTTGTTCTGTTGTTAAATTCTTTTTAATTATATCGCGAAGCCTTTGAGTTCCAGCTTCAGGAGCGATTGTAACCGCAGATTTTCTAACCTCTTGCATAAGATTTGCAAGGCGCAAAGAGAATTTATCTGCCCTTTGGCTTGGAAGCGAAACGCTAACATCTGTATTTTTAAAATAATCATTAAGTTCAAAAATTATATCTTCAATTTGCGTATGATCGTTAGACGATAAAGAAAGCAAGGAATATTCAGAATATCCCGTGTTTTTAACATAATCTTTTACAAGAGAAATTACATCTTCTTTTTTTCTTTCTCTAATTGGAAGATTTGTGTGCGCACTTTGGCAAAATCTGCATAACCTTGAACAACCTCTCCTAATTTCAACCGTTGCCCTATCATGCACCGATTCAAAATGTGGAATTGGAGATTTTGTTGGCGCAGTATGATATTCGAGTTTTGCTATTCTTTTTGTTACTTCTCTGTGGTGCGCTGGCACATAAACACCTTCAATATCTGAAATTGCTTCAATAATTTCCGCCCTTGTTGCCCCTTTTAATTTCATTTCACGATACAAATCCATAATCTCTAAAGTTGAATCTTCACCATCACCAATTAAAAACGCATCAATAAAATTAGAAATTGGAAGCGGATTATACGCGCAAGGACCACCTGATAGAATTATTGGATGATTTTCTTCTCTATCAGCAGATAGCAAAGGAATTCCTGCAAGCTCAAGCATTTTAAGGAGCGTTGTGTAAGATAATTCATATTGAAGCGCAAACCCAATAAAATCAAACTCAACAAGCGGAATTTTAGCCTCAAGTGTACAAAATGGCAAGCCTGATTTTTCAAAGTTTTCAAGATAATCAATCTCTGGCGCATAAATTCTATCCGCCATAAAGTTTTCTCTATCATTTATAATTTTATACAAAATTTTATGACCAAAATTACTTATCCCGATTTCATATTTATCAGGAAAAGCAAGCGCCATAGTAACTTCAGCAGAGGCAAAATCTTTATTCACACTTAAAAATTCGCCACCAATGTATCTTGATGGTTTCGTGCAATTTTTTAAAATGTAATCATATTTTTCAAAAAAAGTTTGCTTATTCAATGGTTTACGCCAAGTTTTCTGGGTCTAATTTTTCTACTTCAATGATTTCACCTTCTATTTTACCATCAAAATAGCATTTGAAAAATTTTGACAATTCTTCGTTTTTAACAAAATAGTTATAAATATATGTTTTATTTTTAATTTTTCTCAAAACACTAATCGCGTATCTATTCTTTTCGCCATAATTTTTTAAATGTTCAAAATTAAGTGAAAAACCATTCACATCACGAGTTAATTTTGTATATTCAAAACCTTCATACAAAGGGTTATCTGTTGCGGATTTTGCCGCTCTGCCCCTTTTTTTCTCGTTTAAAACAACGATTTTTTCACTCTTTTTGTCCATAAAATCATTATACAAATGTTTAGACGCATTAAAAAATTATTTAACAAAAATTGACAATGCGATAGCCAAAGCTGCAAAGCGAACCGTTGAGCTGAGGCGAAACGTGTGAGCCTGTATGCGGAACCGAAGGTGGAGCTGCAAAGCGAACCGTTGAGCTGAGGCGAAACGTGTGAGCCTGTATGCGGAACCAAAGGTGGAGCTGCAAAGCGAACCACCAAGCTAAAGCAAAACGACGAGCCTGCATGCGAAACCGAAGATAGAACGAACAAAAAGCACCCCTTAAGGCAAGAGATGCTTTTTTGTTATTTAGAACTCAATTAGTTATTAACTGAGAAACCTAAGTATTCATTAGCACGAATTGCAGCTGAGCTACCGCTTGTTGAAGGCGCAATGAAATTCTTTCTGCATTCAAATTCAACGATGTCGCGGCTTACAGGGTTATTCACTGAAGTAGCAGGCACCATATTGGTTATAGAACCTGCAGTAATACCTGCCGTACCATCCAGGTCAACCGCGATGCGGCAAGGAGAAGCATTTGTACAATTAGACGTTACCGTGATTTCGTCATATAAAATACCGTCCGTTGTAAGGAATGTTCTATTGCCTGTGTTGCTGTTTGAAACCCTTAAAACACCCGGAACATTACCTTGCGATGTAGCAAGCCAGTGCAATAAACCGTCTGTATGATTCATTTTATTTGTTCCAACGGCAGCATCGCCCATTTTTGTATCAATTGCTTGTTGAAGAGTTGTTTGAGCTTTTTTAGCTAATGCTACGTATTTTTTATCCATATTGGATGTTACCAAGTTTGGCACAGTAAGAGCTGCAATAACACCAATGATTGCAAGTACCAATAAAACTTCCGCTAAAGTAAACGCTTTTTTCATAGTTTATTTTCCTTTTTCCTAACTAATACCGTATTTATTCCTAAAGTATAATTTATTTTTCAGTTCATTTCAATATTATTCTGGATTAATGTTTAATTCGCTAAATTGAATGTCAATCCTTGAAGTAGCAAATGTTTCAGCTGATCCGGTTGTGTCTTTTTCCATATGCATATTATCAGCAGTATAACTTGAAGCCGGATAAACTTGACCATCTTTCACCATAAAAACAGCAATATCACCATGCCCACTTTGCGGGTTTTTCGCATCTTCTATATCGGCGTTTGCATAATAATCAAAGTTGTCTATCATGTCATCAAGAGATTCTGTTGTTCTACCTTTATCTTGACCGTCCATATCAACAATGACATAGCAAGCATGCAGATGGCAATTATTACCGCTTACAGCAAAAGTCATACCGTCTTGCGTTTTAAAGCCATTGTCTAATCTGTTTGTGAATTTAATAGTCCCAATTGACCCATCTGTAATATAATCAACAAGATTTGCCGCTTCTGGATCACCCACCATTCTACGTTGTGTTGTAACAAATTTTGCACGAAGCGATTCAGAGAGCATAGAATATGCCTTGCCTGTTTTTGCTTGGTATGCTTTTTCAGTTCTTTCTTGGTTAAATGTGTTAACTGTTGGTGCAAGAGCAGCAAAAACAATACCTAAAATTGAAAGTGTTACAAGAATTTCGGCAAGCGTGAACGCTTCTTTATATGTTTTTTTCATTTTAAGTTTCATACAAGACAATTTCCTTAATTAATTTTCTTCAATACCAAGATGTATTCTTGTTCTGTGCGCAGCAGCGCTTGTTTCAGTTCTCAATGGTGGCATAACCGTATTATTTCTGCATTGGAAAAACATAATATCCGCTGCACTTGCCGTACCAGCCAAAGCATCAAGTTCACTTGCCATTGTACTGCCAGTTGGGCCACTTCTGCCATCTACATCAATATATATATCGCAAAGTTCATCAGTTGCACAAGAATAACAATCATTGGCGTCTTGAATAATCATACCATCTGTTGTTCTGACTGTAGCTAGTAAATTAGTAGGGTGATCCAACTCGGTTTCAATTGTTCTCAAAGATGGTTCTTCTTTTGTGTGTCCTCCAACAGTATCAGCCGCAAGCCAATAAACAAGCCCCATATCTGCACGTGCTTTTCTTATTTCATCTTCCAACATTGTTGCATCAATTGCTTGTTGGAGCGTTAAATGTGCTTTTTTTGCAAGAGACTTATATTTTCTATCCAAAAAACCCGCCTGAAGAGTTGGTACCGTAACTGCTACTATAACGCCTACTATCGCGAGGGCAGAAAGAACTTCAGCAAGCGTGAATGCTTTTTTCATATATTAACCCTAATCGTATTTACTTTACTATTATATTATATTTTGCCCTATTTTTGAATACATGTAACACAAGATTTGAAGAATATTTTCATGTTCGATTTGCAGACAAAACAAATTTTCATCTGCAAATCTCACTTTGTTATTTTAGCTAAAGTTAGAATTAATGGGGATTAATCACACTTTTTACATGGTGCCCAGAAGCATTCTTCGCCAACACATGGGAATCTGAACACTGAGCAATTTTTAGCGAGTTTTCTCATTTTTCTTGTTTCTGCTCTATTGAATTTTCTAAATTCTCTTCTTTGCTCAGATGTAAGTTCAGAATTTACATTATCTTTAAATGCCCTATATTCTGTTTTCATACACTTTTTAATCTCTTTAATTGCTCGTTTTTTATCTCTAATTGCATCGCTTGATGCACATCTTTCTATCATTGCACAAAGTTGTTTTTGCTCTATATTCATCTCGTATTTCAAATCAAGCATTTTATCTTTAAAATCGCCATAATAACAATCAATTCTTCTTATTTGACTTGAATCTAGGCAAAGAGCTTTTTTAAGTTTTGCATATTGATTATCGAAAAAACAAGTATTTTCTTTTTCTAATTCATCGCAGATTTTCCCCTCGTCTCTATTTTTGCAAGGATTACAATCAGTTTTTGGCATATTGCAAGGTGCTTTTTGTTCACATTTTGCGGTATCGCAAGGCGATTTTACACAATTATTTTGCGGTGCGCACTTTGGTTTTTGGCATTCATTTTGAGGCTTTACACATTCATTTTGGGTCACACATTTTGGTTTTGCACAATCATTTAAATGGCAATCCGCCAAAACTTCACCTGCGCCAATAAAAAGCATCGCCATTGTGGCAAACAAAATTCTAATCATTTTTTATCCCTTTCTTCTTTGTGATTTTATGATACTAGAAGAAATAAAATGAAAAAACTCCACTTGGGCAAGCCAAATGGGGAATTTTGAATTATTTAAAAGCGCAAATTAAGATTAATCTTCGTTAATGCTCAAAACTGCCATAAATGCTTCTTGCGGAATTTCAACTCTACCCACAGATTTCATCCTTTTTTTACCGCGTTTTTGTTTTTCAAGCAATTTACGTTTTCTTGAAATATCACCGCCATAACACTTATCGAGCACGTTTTTGCGAAGTGCTTTAATGTTTGTTCTTGCAATAACTCTGCCCCCCACTGCCGCTTGAATTGCAACTTCAAACATTTGGCGAGGAATAATTTCTTTTAATTTTGCAGCAAGTTTTTGCCCAATTCCATATGCACTATCTTTATGGCAAATAACAGAGAGCGCATCAACCACTTCGCCCGAGAGCATAATATCCATTTTAACAAGGTCTGAGCGCTTGTATGAAGCAAATTCATAATCAAGGCTAGCGTAACCTTTAGAGCGAGATTTCAACTGGTCATAAAAATCAGTAATTACTTCACTCAATGGAATTTCATATTCAAGATTTACACGAATTTTATCAATATAGTGCATATTAATAAAATCGCCACGTTTTGTTTGGCATAATTCCATCAACGAGCCAACATAATCCTTTGGTGTAAAAATATTTACTTTTACATAAGGTTCTTCAATATAATCTCTATATTGTGGCGCAGGGAGGTTTGAAGGGTTATCAATTTCAATCATCGTGCCATCTGTTTTATAAACCTTATAAATTACGCTTGGCGCTGTTGTAATAAGAGATAAATCATATTCACGCTCCAGACGTTCTTGAGCAATTTCCATATGCAACATGCCAAGGAAACCACAACGGAAACCAAAACCAAGCGCAGAAGATGTTTCAGGCTCAAAAGTGATTGAACTGTCATTTAATTTTAATTTTTCAAGCGCTTCTTTTAAATCGTGATACTGGTCATTATCCACAGGGTAAAGCCCTGAAAACACCATCGGTTTTGCTTCTTTATAACCAGCTAATGGTTCTGACGCAGGATTTTCAGCATTTGTTATGGTATCACCCACAAACCTTGTAATTTCTTTTATTGAACCTGCAAAATAACCAACTTCCCCTGTTTTCAGTGTTTTAACAGGGTTTCTGTTTGGGGTTAAATATCCTAATTCAACAACTTCAAACTCTCTGCCAGATGCCATAAAACGAATTTTATCACCGAGGTGCATTTCGCCATCCATTACTTTGAAATAACAAACTGTACCTAAATATTGATCATAAGCACTATCAAACACAAGCGCACGAAGTGGTTTATCTGATGTATCATCAGGAGGTGGCACATGTTTTACAATAGCCTCTAATACTTCAGGAATTCCAATTCCTTCTTTAGCACTAACAGGAATTGCCAAAGAGCCATCAATTCCTAAAATTTCTTCAATTTCTGCCCTAACTCGCTCAACATCAGCTGAAGGCAAATCGATTTTATTAATTACAGGTATAATTTCTAGATTTTGCTCCATTGCAAGATAAACATTTGCAAGAGTTTGCGCTTCAACACCTTGAGTTGCATCAACTATGAGCAATGTCCCTTCGCACGCTGCAAGCGACCTTGAAACTTCATAAGAAAAATCCACGTGCCCTGGGGTGTCAATTAGGTTTAGCATATATTCCTTGCCGTCTTTGGCATTATAGTGCATTCTTGCAGTGTTTAATTTGATTGTAATACCACGTTCACGTTCAATATCCATAGTGTCCATAAGTTGGTTTTGCATGTCGCGTTCAGATATTGTGCCTGTTGCTTCAAGAAGCCTATCTGCAAGGGTAGATTTTCCGTGGTCAATATGTGCTATGATGCTAAAATTTCTAACTGACTCAATTTTTTTCATAAAAATATTATATTATAAAAATTTTATTTTAATATATGGCAAAATTGGCATATGGTCTGATTGAAATAAGAAAAATATATTGATATAATTTTTCATTATGCAAAACATTTTAGAAATAGAAAATTTAAATTTATCTTTCTTAATTGATGGCAAGAAATTTAGTTGCATAAAAAATTTAAATTTGGCTTTTGAAAAAGGCAAAATGCACGCTATTGTGGGAGAATCAGGTTGCGGAAAAACAATGCTTATGTCATCTGTTCTTGGAATTTTGCCAAATAATGCGCACATTGACTCAGGAAAAATTTTCTTTGAAGGGCGAAATCTTCTTGATGATGCCACAGATTTAATGAAAATCAGAGGGCGAAAAATCGCCTATATCCCACAAGACCCTATGACAAGCTTAAACCCTTTATACACAATTGAAAATCAGCTTTTAGAAGTTGTTAATTTAGACGAGAAAAAACCATTAGATAAAGCACGTGAAATTATTATTCAAAAGCTTGAAGAAGTTGGCATTCAAAACGCGGAAGAAAGGCTTAAATCATATCCACATGAACTATCTGGCGGTATGCGCCAAAGGATAATTATTGCAATGGCACTTCTAACTGGTGCTGAATTAATTATTGCAGACGAGCCCACAACGGCACTTGATGTCACCATTCAAGCACAAATTATGGAAATTTTAGTGCAAATTAAAAATTCAGGCAAGACCATTATTTTAATTACGCACAATCTAGCTCTTGTTTGGCAATATGTTGATACTGCAACAATTATGTATTTAGGCGAAATTGTTGAGAGAAATAGCGCCCAAGGACTGTTTAAAAACCCTCAACACCCATACACAAAAGCTCTAATTCAAACACTCCCTAAAAACACACAAGAAAAATTAAAAAATATAAAAGGACAACCAAGCCCAATCACAGAAATAATTTCTGGTTGCGCTTACCACCCAAGATGCGATTTTTGCATGGAAAAATGCGCCACAGAACACCCTGAATTTAAAAACAATGTTATGTGCCATATGTATTCTTAATTTTAAAAAAGTGCAAATAAAATGGGCGATTTGCTCGCCCATTGATACGATATGATAGTTATTGTTTATTATGCGCTGTAACCTGTGTTTGAATTTGCCACGCTTTGAAGATATTGATTGTACATTTCATATTCGCTGTTTGCTTCTTCTAGGTGGTTTGCAAGAGCCATAGAGCCTGCACCTGTCAAATCCCAACCGTTTGCAACTGTTCCTCTTTTGAAACCGCCGAAGATATTTTTTGTCATTGAGGTTTCACCTCTGAGAGCATCTTTTGCTGCATCTGATTTGAAATTGCCTAATTCTTCGTTTATTTTTGCTTCAAATTGCTTGTTAGCTGCATCAATTTCTGCTTTTCTTGCTTTAGCATCTGTCATCTTTTTAGCATTTGCAATTCTGTTATTCTTGATTTGGAGTGCCTCTGCTCTTGCTGCAGTTGCTTGTTGTGCTTCAGCATAAGATGTTCTTGATTGTTTTAAGGCATCGCTTGCTTGGTTTGCTTTTGTTTTAAGTGTTTCGTATTCTTTAACGCTGATTGTTGATTTTCCGTCTTTTGATACATAAGATTCAACACCGTCAACATCTTTTTTAACTTTTGTGTTATATGTTTTTTCAAAATCGTCAAGCGCTTGATTTGCTTTTGTTGCATTAGCTTGTGCTTTTTGAATTGATGGTGTGTTTTCTGCAATTTTTGCATCGAATCTTTCTATATTTCTATCATAGGTTTCTTTAGAAATTGTTTCGCCTGTCGCTTTAGATTTATAAGAACCGTCAGCTTGTTGTTCATATTTATCCATATACTTAGTTTTATTTGCTTGAAGATTTGCTTTTGAGTTTTGTTGTCTGAGGGTTTCAATTTGTTTTTCCAAATCAATTTTTTGTGCTGCGTCATCGCATTTATCTAATTGTTTTTGAAGATCTGCAATTTTATCATTATTTTGAGCCACCGTGTCGCTTGCTTTTTTCGCGTCTTTAGCTGCTTTTGTTGCTGTTTTGCTTGCTGCGTATTTATCTTTAACTGATGTGTAACCAGTTTTGAGTTCTTCTTTTGCAGCTGTACCTGCATCTTTAAGTTTACCTGTTAATTTATCTCCATTTTTATATGCAGTTGTAACTTTTGTTACGCTTTTGCCAAGGCTCGATTTATCAAATGTCGTTTTAGCATTTTGCAATGTACCTTTTGCTTTTGCAAGACCTGTTGCTTTTGAAACATCAACACCGCCTGAAGCTGCAGCTGCTTTGTTCATATTTCCGATAGCTTTTGCTGCACCTTTAACACCAACTGCTGAAGCTGCTGTTGTGAACGCGCCGCCACCAATGTTTTCCCAAGCTGCTTTTGCTTCCGCATCTGTTGTTGCAGCTGAAGCTTGTGCTGCACCTTTAAGAACGGTTGTTGCGCCTTTTGCAACGCCTGCCACTGCAAGGCCCATACCAATTACAGGTCCGATACCTGGAATCATACAAGCACCAATTGTGAGCGCTGTTTTTAATAATCCTTTAGGTGTGAAAATTGATTTAACACCATTTACAATTGACTTGCCGATACCTTTGAAGAAGCTACCAACTTTTTCGCCAAAAGAAATTTTACCGTCATCGCCATTAGTTTGACCGTAACCATTTCCAAAAATGCTTGGCGATTGATTATTATATAGGCCGTATTGGTTGTAAAAACCATTTACGCCATATTTGTTATACATTGCATTTGGGTCTTGTACTCCATATACCATAGTTTGCTCTCCTTGCAAAAAATCTCTCTTGAATTAATAAAGTTTTTTATTCAAAAAATATTGCTTTTTTATATACTTTTTAGTTAACAATTCGTAACATGAGTCATAGCGCATGTTTCCATGGTTTTTGAAGAGCACAACTTGTAAGCAATTTCAAGATTTACCAAATAAAAAAGTTGCTTGTGAAATTCATTCTTTGTTTGATTATGGAATTATCGCCAAAAATTGTTTCATTTGAGATGCCGAAATTAGAATTTTTTATATGTTTGGGCGTATAATTCACCCCAAGCTCTTGAGTAAATCTTTGCGTCATTGGATTCACAGAATTATTCAATTTTAGAGAAAATCTTTTGCCAAATTTAAGCTTTGGTTCAACAAACACTGATTGCCCTCTTTTTGAAGCATCTGTTGAAGCATAGCTTGTTTCATAGCCACTAGATAATTCGAAAAAATCTTTTTGATATTTAAGCTCCGTTCTTTGCTTTAGCCTATTTTGAAAATAGTCATTTTTATTTTGGATAATTGAAGAAGCAAAAACAAAGTCTCCCTGTTTTACTCTTGCTTCATTAGGATTTACATATTTTTCACCAAATGATGTTATCGGAGATTTAATTTCGGAATTAAATTTTGGCGCACGGGAATCTTCTAAATTGATTATGTCCATATACTCAATAATTTTATCTTCATCAGATGAAATTATTTCATATTGCGGTAACACAATTTCAGTATAAGTGGCATCTCCTTTTAAAGTTTTAAAAAATTGCCCATCTGCTTTATCTTGAAAGGCAAAATCGCTTGCAAAAACAGGGCAAATTAAAAATGTTGATAATAGTAAAACCAAAATATGCTTCATACTCTAAATTATACAAAAGTATAATTTTTAATCAAATAGAGGAACAAAATGCTCCTCTATTTGTCTTAATTTGTAGTATGAAGAAAGGAAGAAGGATTATTTCCCATAAGAATGTAGCGTTGTAGATGATAAATGTGAAAAATATCTACTGCAAAAATCTGGAGAAGATAATTTTTCAAACGCAGCAGGTAAAAGAACTAAAAATGTTGCAACTATACCTGCAAATAATAATAAACTTAAAACTTCAATCATATCGCACCTCATTTCGTTTTGTATATTTTACAAGACGGATAGGTAAAGCCAAAACTTTATGATTTTGAAGCTAAGTTTTACAAAAATTAACATAAAGGAGTTGAGATGGAAACAAGAACTATATTTAGCAAGCTTTTAGCAGGTATGAAGTGCAGTTGTTGCTCTTGTGATTTTGATGAAAATTCAATTAGAATTATGCGCTTTGATGATGGCTTACATGTAATAAGAGTAAAGTGCGAAGATTGCGGAAAATCTTTTGGAATAGCATATCTTGGACTAACAGAAGAAGAGCTTGAGAGGTCATATCAAGAAGTAAGAAAGAAAAATACAAAACCAATCACAATCGACGATGTACTAGATGCACATAATTACATAAAAAATTTAGACGAGAATTGGAAAGAGTTTATGAGGGAAAACGGAGGGTAGCCTTGACTTATTGCAAACTTATTTTCAATTTTTTAAATTTTTATCTCAGAAACACAGTCAAGCTTTTGCATTTAGCTATTCTTGTCAAAAAATATGCAAACAAATTAAAACTAAAGTTTAGAGTTTGCAAAACCTCTCCGTTTATTCTGTTTAGTGATAAAAATTTAAAAATTAGCTAAACATACAAAACAAAATCAATACTAAATCTAGGGCTACTCCACGGAAGCCGTGTTTTTCTTTTTCGGTTCACTTTTTCTTTTGCATCGGCGTTTGAACAAAAAGAGCCCCTTAGTTCTTGCACAAGCTTGCGAGTGCTAGAAATAAGATGATGCAGAGCAAAAGTGAACAAGGCAAAATTAAAAGAAACTCCTTGTTCATTCTTTATAACTAAATAACATTTTAGTGCAATAGATTACACCCTACGTTTTAACTTCGCTCGGGGTACGGTTTCGTGTTTGTCGCCTGCTCCTTGCCCTTCAGGCACTAAAAAACCCGTGCCCTTAAAAGCACGGGTTTAAAATTATACTAGGTAATTGTTATGAACCAGCTTTAGCACCAGCTCTCTTTCCTTTGATGTAGCGCATAGTAACTTCATCTGAAGGATCTGGGTATACGTTTGTGCCATTAACTCTAAAATATATGAAGTCTCTGTTTGCTCTTGCATAAGTTGTTGTTCTGTTATCACTATAAGTGAGTTGTGTTAATTTAGCACCAGCAGCAGTTGTAGCTTCGGTAGAAGAAACTTGAGAAAAGTGAGGACCTTCGGCACCGTTTACGTCAACTTTCACCATACAGTGAGAACCGCCAACGCCACCGTCGCCACCTTCATCACTACCACATTGTCCACCAGAGCTTACCATGATAATGCCATCAGGTGTTTGGACAGTTTGCCCTTCTTGTTCGGTAACTTTTAAAACTTGAACTTTATCGTCTGAAAGACCTGTTAAAAAGTCCATCAAATGCGCACCGTCTGTATCCGCAGGAGTTAAGTCTGTTTGTGCTTGTTTTAATGTGATTGCGTTTTGAAGTGTGTTATATGCTTTTTTAGCAGCTGCAGCAAGTTTTTTATCTTCAGTTGATGTCATCAAAGAAGGAACTGTCATAGCAGCAACTACACCGATAATAGCCAAAGTTAAAAGAACTTCGGCAAGAGTAAATGCACCTTTTTTCATTTCGTAAATACCTTTCATTCTATAATCTAATACCCACAAGTTCATTATAGCCTTAGAACTTGCAATTATTATACTATATTTAAATGATTTTGTATATAAAAAATTATTTTTCTTAGCTTTCGCAAAACCTGTTAAACCGCGACATAAGAGATTTAACGCTATAGAAAACTAAGCGAAATTACTTATTTGAAACGCCACATTTCGCAAGACATCTATAGGCGCGCTTGAGAAATTTCGTTTTCAAATTATTTAATTTTTAATATATAAAAAATTATTTTATTTATAGTATCT
>JAZNJP010000013.1:0-2330 GCA_045578125.1 Candidatus Gastranaerophilales bacterium
AATTAAATGACCAATTAAAGGAAGATGGTGATGAGTATTTGACGGGATTTGCTTAATTCTGGTTATTATAGGAAAAATAACATCCATAACACCAAAATCAACCGCACTATTAAGAGCGCGCACCAAATTGACGCCAGAAAACATTTTAACAAGCTCAGATTTAATCCTCTCTGGAGCGGGCACAAGCAACAAATTTGAATGCTCTAAAGCAAATTGAAGAATATTATCAGCAATTTTTAAATCATAACAAGATGAAAATCTAAATGCTCTTAAAATCCTAAGTGGGTCATCAGCTAAATTTTGAAGCGAGAAAGTTTCTAATTTTTTATTAGAGACATCTAGAAGCCCATTTAAGGGGTCGTACATTTCATGGGTTACAAAGTTATAGTAGATAGAATTAATTTTAAAATCACGCCTTCTGGCGTCTTCTAAAATCGAATTTGCTTGCGTTATATCAAAGAAATTTTCTTTATCCTGAAGCATTACTCTATAAGTATTCAACTCTTCATCAAGCAAAATCTTTGTGCCACCAAGTTTTTCAACGATTTTATCCGCAAGAATTTCAGCCCTATTGCCAACAACAACTAAATCTCTATCAAGGCTATTAATTCCAAAAAAATAATCGCGAATATATCCGCCAACTAAATATGCGTTTTCATCTTGCAAAATATTTAAGCAAGAAGAAATAATCTCATCTTTTAAAATCTTATCTTTCAAATTCATACGAAATTATTCCAACCCCAGATATTATTGCATTTTCCGCTTTCAAAATTGTATTTCCAATTGAAACAATCGGAAGTTTAAGTTTTTCAAATAACTCAAATTCCTTGTCCGAAAAACCACCTTCAGGACCAATTACAATAGTAATTTCAGAATCACCAACGTGCTTCAAAACGAAATCCTTAATTGTTGAATTACAATTTCTCTCACCTAAAACAATTATGTTTTTTGAATTTGAAAGCGCAGAATCAAGCGAACAAATTGGTAAAATCTTAGCTAAATCTGCTCTTTCACATTGTTTGAATGCTTCATAGGCCACTTTTTCCATTTTTTCAATATTAAGTGCGCTTTTTTTAATTGAAGTAAAGTCAGATAAAACAGGCTGGATTTCAGAAACGCCAATTTGCACCGCATTTGAAATTGCACTCATTTGTTCTTCACGTAAAACACATTGAATAAGTTTAATTTTTTTTGTTAAAAATCTTTTTGAATAATAAGAGTTAACAACTGTGCCTGTTAACTCTTTTTTAGTTATATTTTCTATTTTAACAAGGGATACCAGCTTATTTTCATCGATAAATTTTAGAGTTTCACCAATAGTTTTGCGCATAACAAAAAGGTGCTTCAGAATAGATTCATCGCGCAACTCTAGCATGTTGTTTTTAATATCGGTGCTTTTAATTAAAAAATGTGGCATATAAGAATTTTATCATAAAAAATCGCCCCTCAAATCGAGAGGCGAAAATTTTAAAACAAAAACTATTTAACAAGTTCTTTGAACTTTTTACCAGCTGAGACTGCTGGAACAGTTTTTGCAGCAATTTTAATTTCTTTGCCAGTTTGTGGGTTGCGGCCAACTCTAGCAGCTCTTTTTCTAGCTTCGAATGTACCAAAACCAACTAAAGTAACTTTTTTGCCTTTAGCAACTGTTTTTTCAACTGTTTCTAGAACAGCAGCTAAAACTTCAGCAGATTGTTTTTGTGAAACTTTAGCTTTTTCAGCAATAGCTTTTACTAAATCTTCTTTGTTCATAAATGAACTCCTTATAACCTGTACTTCATCATTATATCTATATTTACAGGTTTTGCAAGCACTTTTTACATTCTTAATACAAATTAGGATTTTTTACTTTAGCAAAAGAAACATTATTGTAGAAATGATTCAATATTTGAAACCCGCCATAGCCCATTCCTGCAAGGTTATTCGCCCCATACTGGCTCATTCCAACACCATGTCCAAATTTCTTTTTACCCCAATCATATCCATCAACTGATTTTAAATATGGCAAATTTTTTGCCCACACTGCACCAGATTGAACAGTATGCCCACCAGATGATGAGTGATAATATGCAGAAATAATTTTATTATTATAGGTCATGACAATACCTTCAGTTGAGCGAACTGCAAGATTTGTTTGGTTTGTTTCAGCGCTTGCACCTCTATAAGCTTGGTCTTGTGGGGTATCCGTAAGGTCATAACCCTTTTTGGCGCGTTTTCCTAAATTCGAAAGGGCGTAACTTCTTGCAGCAATTGCTTGAGCCCTGTGTGCCTCAAAATTCCATTTAGATGGCATTTCGGAAGGAACAACACCCATGATATACTCTTCAAGC
>JAZNJP010000014.1:0-4896 GCA_045578125.1 Candidatus Gastranaerophilales bacterium
TGCAGATGAAAATTCACCTAATAAAGAATATGGGATGCTCTCAATTCTTGCGCAAATGTGGGCAGATGTTGAAATTATAAAATTTGTGAGCTCAAAATGTTTTTGGCCTCGCCCTAAAGTAGATTCAGCAATTGTGCGTCTAAAAATCAGAAAAACACCAAAAGCACCATTGAACCCATATTTCAAAAGAGTGGTTAAAGCAGCGTTTAGTCAAAGAAGAAAAACTTTAAAAAATTGCCTTCAAGGGGCAGGTTTTAAAAACATTGAACAAGTTTTAGAAAAATTAGAAATTCCTGTTTCTGTTAGAGGCGAAAAACTCTCAATTAACGATTTTGCAAACATTTCAAGAGAATTTTATGAAAATAAAGATTAAAGCGCCAGCAAAATTAAATTTGAACTTAAAAGTGGGGAAAAAACGCCCTGATGGTTTTCACCCAATTGAAAGCATTATGCAATCAATAAATTTATGTGATTACATCACATTAACTCTTAACAAAAGCGAAAAAATCACGCTTTCTGGCAATTCTAATATTATTTCATATGATGAAAAAAACCTTGTATGGAGAGCAATAGAAGCGTATTTTGAAGAACTTGGCGAGATGATGTTTGGAATAGATGCGTATATAGAAAAAAATATTCCAACCGAAGCAGGGCTTGCTGGTGGCTCAACTGATGCTGCCGCAACAATTCTTGGGCTTAATGTGCTTTTAAACGAGCCTTTTACAAAAGAAGAATTGCATAAAATTTGTGCAACTCTTGGGTCAGATATAAACTTTTGCCTTGAAGGTGGCACAAAAAAATGTTTAGGGAGGGGTGAAATTTTAGAAGACACCCAATATTCACCTAAAACTTATACCCTCATAAAGCCTAGAAATTTTGGGGTAAGCACAAAAGAAGCTTACGCTTTGTTTGACGAGCTCACTGAAACTTCAAATTTAGATAATGACTTAGAATTTGCAATAATCAAAAAGTATAAAAATCTTGAAGAATTGCATAATCTTGGCTTCAAAATGACAGGCTCTGGTTCTGTTTTCTTTAAAGAAGGTAGCTTGCCTCAAAACTTTGACAGAGAAAACTATGAAATATATGAAAACATCGAAACCTTAAACCACGGTGTAGTTGTTGAAAATCTCGAAATTTAAAGGTTGAAATGAAAGCAATTAACATAAAAAATGCAACTGTTGAACTTAAAGGTCAAAAAATTCTTGATAACCTTAATTTTGAAATTCAAAGTGGTGAAAAATATTTCATTTTAGGCGCAAACGGTGCAGGAAAAACAACTCTTGTGAAGCTTATTTTGGGCTATATTTGGGCACGAATTGGAGCAGATGTTGAAATTCTAGGCAAAAAATATGGAAACACTGACCTCGCTAGTGTCAGAAAACAAATTGCTTGGGTGAGCCCTTTTATAACACAACATCTTGAGTATGTTTCAACTGGGCTTGATATGGTGCTATCAGGGCTTGTTGGCGCATACGCTATGTTTCGGAGGGAAACAGAAGAAGAGATGGAGCTTGCTAAAAACCTTTTTGAAAAACTTGGTGCTCTTGATTTAGCAAACAAAAATGTTCGTGATATGTCATCAGGTGAGCTTATCAAAATCCTTATTGCAAGGGCGTTTATTTCAAAGCCTAAACTTATGATTTTAGACGAACCAACGGTTTATCTTGATATGGCGCAAAGGGAAATGTTTTTGAATTATGTTGATAATTTAATCCACCAAAACCCAGATTTAACCGTGCTTTTCATCTCCCAAAGAATTGAAGATATTTTGCCTATTTTCTCGCACGGTATGATTTTGCACGAAGGGAAAATTAAAGCGCAAGGAACAAGAGAAGAAATTCTCACAAGCGAAAATTTAAAAGAAATTTTTGGACTTGAAATGGAGCTTGTCAAAAGCAAAAATGGCAGGTTGTGGGGAATTGCGAAATAATTACCCTAAAGCCTTAACATTTAATTCAATTCTATCTTTGAAATATCTTTCGATATTTGTTGCAATTTCTGGTGAGTTGTCAACCCAAATATGTCTATTAACAACTAATTGACGTCTTGCGCCTTCATCTTCAAAATCAATTACGACAGGGTTATTCCCTTTGTGCTTTGCAAGAATTTCTTTCAAGAAAACATTTTCTTCAAGGCTTAATTCATCATTCATTTTAAGTGTGTAAAGGTCAATGTTTTCAATTGCACGAACTTCATTTACGGCAATATTTATCTCTTCTTCACGAACTTGGACTTTGCCCTCTAAAATAACTTTTTTATCGTTTTGAATAAGTTCGCCAAATTTTTCAACAACTTTTGGGAACACAACAAATTCAATTCTACCTGTTAAATCTTCTAAAAGCCCTGTTTTAATAAATTTTGATGGGTCTTTTCTTGTTGGTTTTTGGATAATTCTATCAAGCAATCCGCACAAAACAACTGTTTCGTCATTTTTTGGTTGTTCTAAAATTTCTTCAACAGTATCTGAAGTTATATATTTCAAAGTGTCTTTAATTGTGGATAATGGATGCGAAGATACATAAATTCCCATTAATTCTTTTTCAAATTGTTGAATTTCAACGTCCGTAAATTCTTCGCCAACATCAATTAATTCGCAAGTTGGAATGTTTAAATCAGTTGTATCTTGAAGCCCGTCAAACAAACTTTTTTGCCCCATATCTTTGTTTTTGTTTGTTTTTTGAACATAATTTACAACATTATCAATATTCATCAGCAATTTTTTGCGATTATCTTCGATGTTTGCAAAAGCACCTGATTTAATAAGACTTTCAAGGGTTTTCTTGTTTAAACATTTCGAATCAACTCTTTCGCAGAAATCAACAAAACTTGTAAACTCGCCGTTTTTTGCTCTTTCTTTTTCAATTTCTTCAATAACTGCGCCACCTACATTTTTAATTGAGTTCAAACCGAATCTAATGTTGTTGCCATCTGGATAGAAGCAAGAAGCACTTTTGTTAATATCAGGTGGAAGCACTTGAATGCCAAGGTTTTGACATTGCATAATGTATGATTGAGTTTTATCTTGGTTATCTGCTTGGCTTGATAAAATAGAACACATAAACTCAACTGGATAATGCGCTTTTAAATATGCTGTTTGATAAGCAACAAAAGCATAAGCAGATGAGTGTGCTCTGTTGAAACAGTATTTTGCAAAACTTTCAATTTGTTCGAAAAGTTTTGTAGAATCTTTTTCTGCCATTCCATTTTTTGCAGCACCTTCAATGAAAATGCTTTTTTGCTTCGCCATTTCTTCGAGTTTTTTCTTACCCATCATACGGCGAACCATATCCGCACCACCAAGCGTGTATCCTGCTAAATCTTGGAAAATTTTCATAATCTGCTCTTGATATACAAGAGTACCATATGTATCTTTCAAGATATTTTCAAGCAATGGGTGAGCATAAACAATTTTTTGTCTTCCGTGTTTTCTATCCACGAAGTCTTTAATCATGCCAGATTCCAAAGGACCTGGACGGAAAAGCGCAACAAGAGCGCCCAAATCTTCAAAAACCGTTGGCTTAAGTTCTTTTACAAGCTTTTTCATACCAGAACTTTCAAGCTGGAATACGGCATCTGTTTGCCCTTTTTGCAAAAGCTCAAAAGTTTTTTCATCATCAAGTGGAATTTTATTTATATCAAATTCAACACCATGGCGGTCTTTAATCATTTGCATAGCATCAGAAACGATAGTCAAAGTTTCAAGACCAAGGAAGTCCATTTTCAAAAGGCCAATTTTTTCAATATCCACCATTGGGAATTGAGTTGTAACTGTTTTTTCTTTTGAAAGTGCGATAGGAATAATTTTATCTAACGGCTTGTGAGAGATAATAACGCCCGCTGCGTGCGTTCCCACTTGGTTTTTAATACCCTCAATTTGCCTTGCTTCATCAACAAGTTTTTTAACATTAGCATCACTATCACAAAGCTTTTTAAGCTCCATTCCATCAAGCAGGGCATCATCAATTTTAGTCCCTGGAGCTGATGGAATCATGCCTGAAATTTTATTACTTTCAGAAAATGGAATATCATAAACCCTTGCAACAGCTTTAACTGCGGCTTTTGCTGCAAGTGTGCCAAATGTAATAATTTGGCATACGTGGTCTTCGCCATATTTTTGCGTTACGTAGT
The DNA here is from genome assembly GCA_045578125.1 of Candidatus Gastranaerophilales bacterium. Classification (GTDB taxonomy): domain Bacteria; phylum Cyanobacteriota; class Vampirovibrionia; order Gastranaerophilales; family Gastranaerophilaceae; genus RGIG1918. The sequence continues at coordinate 4,132 of JAZNJP010000014.1, forward strand.
CAATTACTTCACCACGTCTGCGTTTGCAAAAGTCAATATCTATATCAGGCATAGATATACGTTCAGGGTTCAAAAATCTTTCAAAAAGGAGCTTATGGAAGATTGGGTCAATTTGTGTAATACCAAGTGCGTATGCAACAATACTTCCTGCAGCAGAACCACGGCCAGGGCCTGTTGGAATGCCGTTTTCTCTTGCCCAGTTAATAAAATCCCAAGTAATTAAAAAATACGCAGGGAAACCCATTGTATCAATTACATTTTTTTCATAAAGATATCTTTCCATAATATCTTCAGGAATTGGGTCTCCATATCTTTCTTTTAAACCTTTTTGGCAAAGATAATCAAAATATGAATTTGTATCATAACCTTCAGGAACAGGATAGCTTGGCAAGTGAGATTTTCCAAGTTCAATTTCAACATCACACTTGTCCGCTATTTTAACTGTGTTTTCAATCGCTCTGTTAAATGTTTCGTCATCTAACCAATTAAAAGCAACTCTTAATTCTTCCGCAGTTTTAACATAAAACTCATTGGTTGAAAAACTCATGCGATTTTGGTCGCTTTTAAGTGATTTTGTTTGTTCGCAAAGAAGTGTATCGTGCCAAAGAGCATCTTCTGCTTTTAAATAGTGACTATCATTTGTGATAACAAGCTCTATTCCTAATTCTTTGGCAATTTTAATTAATGTTGGGTTAGATTGTTTTTGTTCTTTCAAACCATGGTCTTGAATTTCGATGTAATAGTCTTCACCAAATAAGTTTTTAT
>JAZNJP010000015.1:0-2646 GCA_045578125.1 Candidatus Gastranaerophilales bacterium
ACATCTTTTTTATCAATTTTATCAAGGTTATTTATAACATACGCAGCATTAAACGAAGGGGCAAGTTCTAAAAATGTTGAAACATCGCCAAGTTGTAAGTTAAGGTCAATAAGTGCAACTTTTTCTTTAGACATATCTGCAATTTCGTATGCCACATTTGTTGCAATTGCAGTTTTTCCAATCCCACCTTTATTTGAAAAAACAGTAATAACTTTGCATTTAGAGCTTTCTTTAATGTTATTTTTAATTTGCTTTACCAGCTTTTGCGTAACATCTAAAAAATCATTTTTAATTAAAGGCTTAATCAAAAACTCTTTCACTCCGGCCTTAAAAGCTTTAACGATAAGAGAGGAAGAGGTCGCATATGATGTTGCAACAATTTTAGTTGAAGGCAAAATCATAAGAATTTTCTTTACAAACTCAATTGCAGAACCTTGGTTTGTTGAAATATCAACAAAGATAAGGCTAGGTTCTTCGTCAAGTGCTTTTTTATATGCAGCATTATAGCTTTTGAGAACAACAGGTTCTGCAACATCTTCAACCTCTGCAAGATAATTAATTATAAGATTTGCTGAAGTTTCATTATCATCAATAATAAAAGTTTTAACTCTATCTGACATAATTTTCCTTTTTTTTTAAAATAAACTCATTTGTGCGTTTGGCAAATTCAAGCCAAGATGTTTGTATGCAAGCGATGTAACTTTTCTACCCTGAGGAGTTCTTTGCAGGAAACCTTTTTGGAGAAGATAGGGTTCATAAACATCTTCAATAGTTCTAATATCTTCACCTAATGCAACTGCGAGAGTTTGAATGCCAACAGGCCCACCAGAATAATTTCTTATCATAAGCTCAAGTAATTGCCTGTCTGTGTTATCAAGCCCAGAAGAATCAATATTTAATGCTTCAAGCGCAGCTGAAACAATTTCAGCAGTCACCACACCTTCACCCTTAACAATTGCCCAATCGGCACATCTTTTAATTAACCTGTTTGCAATTCTAGGTGTCGCACGAGACGAAGTTGCAATTTTGAGCGCACCTTCATCATCAATATCAATATTTAAAATTCCAGCACTTCTTTTAACAATTTCAGCAAGTTCTGAATCTGTATAAAATTCCAGCCTATGAACAATGCCAAATCTATCTCTTAAAGGACCAGAAAGAGCACCAGCTTTGGTTGTTGCCCCAATCAATGTAAATTTTTTAATTGGAACACGCATTGATTTTACCGTCTGACTTTTGCCAGTATTAATATCAATAAAAAAGTCTTTCATAGCAGGGTATAGTATTTCCTCGGCAATTTTATTTAATCTATGGATTTCGTCAATAAATAAAATTTCCCCTTCTTTAAGGCTCATTAAAATTCCTATAATATCTCGAGGGCGCTCAAGCGCAGGGGCTGATGTAATTTTAATCGGGACACCTGTTTCATTAGCAATAACACCAGCTAAAGTTGTTTTTCCAAGCCCAGGAGGCCCATAAAAAAGCAGATGATCTAACGTTACATTTCTCATCTTTGAAGCTTCAATTGAAATCTTCAAAGTGCTTTTTAGAGTTTCTTGCCCTATGTATGTATCAAAAGTTTTTGGGCGAATATTTGTTTCGAAACTTGTATCATATTCAACAGTTTCAGCCTTTAAATCTTCGCTTCGAACTTGCTTTTGGATTTGTTTATTTTTCGGTTCATCGTCAGATATAATCATATATATATCTTAGCAAAAAACCCTCATATTGAAAAATACTTAATATTTATTTAAGCTCAGAAATATTTTTATATAATTCAACCATTTCGGGAGTAATTTTTTCGGGAAGAACAATTTTAATTCTTAAATTTAAATTTCCTTTTTCACTTCCGCTCACGAGTCCAAAACCTTTCAACCTCAAGGTTTTGCCAGTATTAGTCTTTGGCGGAACAACCATAGAAATAACACCAGATGGCGTTTCGACTTCAACTTTTGAGCCCAAAACTGCAACGTCTGGGGTAATTTCAAGTTCTTTATATAAATTCAACCCATCAATTTTGTATTCATTATCAGAAAAATTCAAAATAAGATATAAATCACCAGCCAAGCCATTATCGCTTTTTTTGCCCTCACCTTTAAGTCTTATTTTTTGTCCATCTTTAACATTGTCCGGAATTTTAAAGGTGATATTTTTAGGATTTAACAATACCCCAGTCCCAGAGCAATGATTGCAAAAGCCACCCCTTCTGCCACCAGAGCAATATGGGCACTCTTGCATATTTTGAATTTTTACAGTTTTATTTTTATCTTTTGAAAGCAAATCAGCAACAGAAATGTTGACACTTTGAGTAATATCTAAATTCTTAGTTCTAGTTCTTGCTGAAGCAGTGCCACGAGGACCATTTTGTGTTTTTGCTCGAGATGAAGAAAAGGCTCTTTCAAAATCAGCATAAGAATCATTGCTGTATGCTTTTCTTGAAGCACCGCCCATTAAATCGCCAAAAATAGCGCCAAAGAAATCAGAAAACGAACCTTCTTGAAAACTAGAATTTCCACCTCCGCCAAAGCCCGAAAAATTAAAATTAGCAAAATCAGGGGGCGGAGTGAAGCTCGCGCCGTCTTGCCAAGAAGAGCCTAACATGTCGTATCTTTGTCTTTTTTCTTTATCAGAAAGCACTTCATAAGC
>JAZNJP010000016.1:0-2769 GCA_045578125.1 Candidatus Gastranaerophilales bacterium
TTAACGAAATTTTTAATAATATAAATAATCAAATTGAAAACCCGACATTCAACGCAGGAATTGCAATGAATGTTGGCGCTGATGCAATAAATGCTCAAAAAGTTGAAAATTTATCAGATAGCGCAAGAATGATGAACACTTTTGGAAATTCAATAACAGGTGCTATTAATTCATTGAACGAAACACAACGTGAAGCAGAACATGCTATCGAAACCCTTGCAACAGGCGGAGATATCAGCATCCACGATGTTATGATAGCATCTAAAAAATCAGGAATTGCAATGCAAATGGCAATTCAATTAAGAAATCAAGCGCTCAATATGTATAATGAGTTCAAAAATATGGGAATCTAATTTTTAAGTATTCGTAACAAACTAGTTATAATCACAAAAAAAAGATATTATAAAAGCAGGAAGACAATATATGACAGGCAATCTCAAAGCAATAATAGATGAATTAAGAAAATTGTGGAATGGTTTAGATTTAAACCAAAAATTCACAGTTTCAGCTTTGAGTGTTGTTGCAATTGTTGCTAGCATATTTTTTATCGTTAAGGCAAGTGAGCCTAACTGGAGTGTGCTATATTCAGATTTAGCCGAACCAGATGTTGCAGCAATCGCTGAAAGCCTCAAAAAAACAGGTTATGCTTATAAAATTTCAGAAGACAAAAAAGCAATTCTTGTTGCGGCAGATAAAAAAGAAGAACTCAGAATGTTCGTTGCTGAAAACGATTTAATTCAAGATTCTTCCCCTGGGTTTGAACTTTTAGACGACCTTCAATTAGGTTCAACCGATTTTAAAAATAAACTTACAAAACAAAGAATTTTCCAAGGCGAATTAACTCGCTCTATTGAAAAATTGAATGGCATATCAAAAGCAAGAGTTCAGTTGGCAGAACCTGAACGTTCAGTGTTTGCTGACGAAGATGAATCACCAACTGCAAGCGTTATGTTGATTCTAGAACCAGGGTATAGAATTAAAGCAAGCCAAGTTAATGCAATTAAAAACCTTGTAGCATACGCTATTCCAAGACTATCAGCAGACAAAGTATTTTTAACTGACCAATATGGCAATGTGTTGTCTGAAGATGTTTCAAAAAATTCAAACGATATGCAAAGTTTCAAAGCAAGCTTTGAAAGAGATAGCGCAAAGAAAATCAAAGAAACACTTGAAACAATAATGGGCAAACAAAATGTTTCAGTTCAAGTGAGCGCAGAACTCGATTTCAACTCAACTCGTGCAACAATTGAAAGCTACACACCAGCAAATGCTAACGGACAAGGAATTGTTGTAACATCTCAAGGCGAAAAAGAATTTTATAATAACCCAACATCAGCTCCTATTGCAAGCCAAACAACAACTACAACCGATACCAATGGTCAAACAGTTACTCAAAGCACAACTCAAGATAATAAAAATATGAGCTATGGCAAAGAAAGAAATGCCGTAAGCTATGCAGTTGCAAAAGAAGTAAAACAAGTTGTTTACGCACCTGGAAGCGTTAAAAGAATGACTGTTGCGGTTGCAGTAAACAAAATTTTAACTGATTCTGAAAAGAAAGAAATTGAAAACCTTGTTGCAGCTGCAGCAGGTATGGATCTTGAAAGAGGAGATATGATTAATATCTCAAGTCTAAAATTCACAAACGAAGTGGACAAACAAGAAGACACAAAAGCGCAACAAGATTCAATGGCATATAACATCATAGAGCTCATCTTTACAAAAATAGCACCACTTGTGATACTATTAATATTAGGACTTGTGGCACTCAACACATTTGCAACTGTTCTTAAAAGACCTGAAGTTGCAAGAAGCTACAGAGATGAAGAAGAGGATTATGGAATCGACCCATTCTTGGCACTTCAAGACGCTCAAGAAATTGAAATTGAAGAACCGCAGGAAAATGTGTTTAATGTTGTTGTAGAAAGAAAGAAAAGCGACATTACAGACGCAATAGCACAAGACCCAGCAGAAGCTGCAAGATTGCTCACAACATATATTAGAGAATAATTCTAAATGGCAAGAGAAGAAAAAAAAGCACCTATAATAAATGTAGAATCAATGAAACCAAGCCAAAAAGTTGCGGCTTTACTTATCTTGCTTGGTCCAGCATCGTCTGCTGAAATTATGAAAAATATTCATGATGATGAAGTGCTAGAGCAAATCACGCTTGATATTGCTTCAATGCAAAAACTTCCTCAAGAAGCGCTTGAAGCCATCGTAAATGAATTTCATACAATTTTTAAAGCTTCAGATATGGTTTCATCAGGTGGTATGAACTATGCGAAAACCTTGCTTGAAAAAGCATATGGCGGAGAAGAAGCTGCGAAAATTTTGGATAGACTAGTATCGGTTTTAAACACAAACCCATTCCAATTCTTCAACGATGCCGACCCAGTACACCTTGCGACATCATTCCAAAACGAAAACCCACAACTTATTGCGCTCATTCTCGCATATTTAAGACCTGATATTTCAGCAAAGGTTTTAAACTCACTTCCACCAAACGTACAAGCAAAAGTTTCCCTAAAAATTGCACAAATGGAATCAACTAACCCAGAAATTATTTCAGAAGTTGAAAAAATTGTTGAATCAAGATTTTCAAATGTCGTTGTTCAAGACTTCTCAAAAGTTGGCGGAACAGTTACTCTTGCAAGCATTTTAAACAGAACTGACCGTGCAACAGAGAAAAACGTAATTGAAATGTTGGAAGAAGTAACTCCTGAAGTAGCAGAAAATGTTCGTGCCTTGATGTTCGTATTTGAAGAT
>JAZNJP010000017.1:0-1878 GCA_045578125.1 Candidatus Gastranaerophilales bacterium
ATGGCTACGATCCGACTTCAGAAAAAAAAGCTGAAAAGAAAATAAATAAACTTGTTAGAAATTCAAATGTACAAAAAGCAATTGAAGAATGCGAAAAATTTGTACTTGAATATCCAGATAACACCAATATGAGAATCCGCCTCGGCGATTTGTATATGGAATGGCATTTAGATATCAAACAAGTTAAGCAATATGTCGATGAGGCAATTACGCAATATCAAATAGCATCCGAAGGGCTTGGAGATAACGGCGAAATTTATTATAAAATTGGCTTTGCGCTTTATTATAAAGGTGAACTCGATAAAGCAATGAATTATTTTAATTTAGCAATTAATAACGGGGCAAATAAAGCTCAATGTTATTATATGCTTGCAAATTGCTACAAGAAAAAAGACCGTTATGCTGATGCCCTTAAAGAAACAGAAAACGCGCTTAAGCATGCTGTTTTCAACACTTCAAGAATCCATTGGCTGCGCCACAGGCTTCTCAGAGTTATTTATTTTTCAGATAAAAAAACCAAATTTCAAAGTATCACAGAGGCAATATTATCATATCTTACTTTGCCATTTGACCCAGAAGCACAAAAAGATGTTCGCAAGAAAATTTCTTATATTTCGATTTTCCCAGAATTATTCAAAGCTGGCGTTTACTTTCAAATGAAAGAAATAGACAAAGCAATTGAAATATATAAACAAGCAATTGAAAAAATGCCAGGGTTTACAGCACTATATTGTCTAATGGGAAGCGTTTATAGGAGCATTGGTCAACAAGAAGAAGCAATCATTGAATACGGAATGGCAAAGTTGATTGACCCACTTTGCACAAGCGCGTATGCAGGGCTTGCTCAAGCATATGAAGAAATGCAAGATTACGATAGCGCAATTAACACTTATCTAAAATTTATTGCAATGCACCCAAACAACGCGGTTTTACACACACAAGTTGCAAATTTATATTTCATGAAACAAGACACAGAATCTGCAATTTCACATTATCAAACAGCGCTTGTTTTAAATAATCACCCGCAAGCATGCGATGTAGCGCAAACACTTGGTTACACTCAGCAAACAATTACAAAAAATGTTGAAGCAGCTGTTTCTTCATTCCAAGTTGCATCAATTTTAAGACCAAAAGACATTGATGTTTATATGTGCCTTGGAAGTGCTTTTTACGATTTGGAAGATTTTGATAACTCTCTTGTTGTATATAGAAGAGCGCTTGAATTGGAACCTGAAAATGCTAAAATTCACTGTAACTTGGGTTATCTATATTGGGGCATGGAAAATATCACAGAAGCAATCAAGGAATACGAACTCTCAATTAAATATGACCCAGAATATGAAATTACATATAACAACTTAGGTGTTATATATTTAGATGATTTAGCGCATATTGACAAAGCAAAAGAATGTTTTGAAAAAGCAATTGATTTAAACCCAAATTACGCACTTGCATACTACAACCTTGCAAGAACATTATCAATTAAGGGCGAAAAAATTGAAGCCGCAAAATACTATCAAGATGCGCTAAATATCAATGCGATTACAGATGAAATAGACCCACAAGAAATTCAAGACAGGCTTAATAATCTTTTTGATTGATTGAGGTTAAATGAAAGACATCACAGTTATTGCGCCAATTAAGACGCCAGACAATATCAAAGACTTCACTAAAAAAGTTAAGTGCAGAGAGTTTTTTGTATATTATCATAGACTGGCTGACAACTTTGAACTAATCAAAGAATATATCAAAGTTGCACATGAAAATAATTCCAAATTATACATAAACTTCAAACATTCTCTGCTTGAAGAAGATTTAGCAAATGTCAAAAAGTTTATAACATACCTTACAAAAACAGATATTGATGGGATTTTTGTA
>JAZNJP010000018.1:0-3973 GCA_045578125.1 Candidatus Gastranaerophilales bacterium
AATTGCTTGCATAATGTGTGTTTTTCCAATTCCAATTGAACCATTTATGAAAAGAGGGTTATATTTTTGCCCTGGAGCTTCTGAAATTTGCACTGCTGCATTATAGGCAAACTTTGAATTTTCACCGACTACAAAATTTTCAAAGGTATAGTTCAAATTTAAACCGCAAAAAGAGTGCATCTGCTTCATTTGTTCAATTTGTTTTCGCATTTGAACAACATTTTCATCAGGTTTTTCTTTTGTTGGTTTTGTTTTTTTAACATTTGGCTGAACTTGCAAAAGCTCAATTGCATATCTTTTTCCAGTAACTTCAAAAATTGCATCTGAAATATCGCTTAAATATCTTTTTTGAAGAACTTGAATACCAAATGCTTGGTCAGATGTTAAGCGGAATTTATTTCCTTCAACATCTTCGCCTAAAATATCCAAAGGAGAAAGCGAAAGCATCCATGGGTTAAATGTAGTTGGAGAAACTTTAGTCTCCAAAATACCCATAATCTTGTTCCAACTTTCCTCTTCAAGCGGTGAAAGTTTGCGCCTATTGACCATTCCTTGAACCATATGGACATTTTACTACAAAGGAAAAATATAGTAAAATGATTTTAAATCATTAAGATATTCTATATCGCTTGAGCATTTGGGGAAAAAATGAAAAAAAATATATTTATTTTTATAATCGCACTTGTTTTTTCACTTCAAGGGGCATTTGCGACCGAAAAACCTGTAATAAAAAAACTTTCTTCAGGGCAAACTGTAATTGTGAAACAAGTAACAAGCAACCCGATTGTCACAATTGACACTTGGATAAAAACGGGCTCAGTGAATGAAAATGACTCGAACACTGGCGTTTCGCATTTTCTTGAACACTTGTTTTTCAAAGGCACTCAAAAGCACCCGACAGGCGAATTTGAAAAACTGTTAGAGGCAAAAGGGGCAACAACAAATGCCGCAACAAGCAAAGATTATACGCACTACTATATTACAATTCCATCTAAAGATTTCGAGCTTGCGCTTAATTTGCATGCAGATATGCTAACCCATCCTCTTATTCCAAGAAAAGAACTAGAGAAAGAAAGAGGTGTTGTGCTTGCTGAAATTGCAAGAAGCGCAGACATCCCAAGTAGAATTTTATATAACAATTTGTTCAAATTAATTTATTCAGATTCAAACCACCCATATAAACGTGAGGTTTTGGGCACTAGCAAAGTGATTGAAACAATCACTAGAGAAGAAATTTTAGATTATTTCAATAAATTCTATACACCAGACAAAATTTACACCGTAATTGTAGGCAACATTGACCCAAATTATGCAATTCAAAAAACAGAAGAAGCATTTAAAACAGCAAATGCTGATTACAAAAAAGAAAAAATAAAATACCCTAAAATTAATTACCCCACAAAAAAATCTGAAATAATTGAAGAAAAAGACATCGCAAGTAATTATGCAATTTTAGCATTTAAAATTCCGAAATTTGACAACTCCAAAGAAGCGCTTGCGCTTGATGTTTTAAGCATAATTTTAGGAAGCGGAAAAAGCTCAAAATTAAACCAAGCACTCGTTGAAAATAAACAAATTGCAAACTCAATTTCAAGTAATTCAAGCTCTTATTTGCAAGACGGGATTTTTACAATTTCAACAAACTATAAACCAGAATATGAAACAACAATCGTAAAAGAAATTTTTGGAATTATAGATAATGTAAAACTTGGAAATATCACAGAAGCTGAAATCGAAAAAGCAAAAAATATTGTTGAAACAGAAACTTACTATTCTCGTGAATCAATTGAAAATATATCTGGCGAAATTGGTTATTCCATGCTCTATTGGGGAAATTTAGATAATTTAGATACATATGTTGAAAATATCAAAAAAGTAACCAAAAAAGATGTCATAAAAGCAGCTCAAAAATATTTAAAAGAAGATAATTATTATTTATCTAAAGTTATTTCAAAAAACACAAACACAAAAGAAATCTCAGATAAAAAAGTTAAAAAAACAGGCGAATATAAATTAATTGAAGAAGTTGGAAACACAAAAAAATATCTTCTTGCAAATGGTGCAATTCTTATAATTCAAAAAAATAATTCAAATGCAATTGTTGCAATTAATGTTTTGAGCAGAGGCGCAAGTCACACATCAACAACACCAGCATCACTTATGCTTGCAAGCGAAATTGCTCGTGAGGGAACAAAAAATTATACAAGCGATGAAATTGCAACATACCTAGATGAAAGAGGAATTTCCATGTATTTCACAAAATCAAACGATAATATGGAAATTAAAGTGAAAACAACTAAAAACAGACTTTCTGATGCCTTGTTTATGCTAAAAGAAATAACGCAAAATGCAAATTTCTTGAGCGAAAATATTAGAAAAGTGAAATCTGCAAACTTAGACGCAATTAAAAACCTTGAAGATAACTCTTTATCGCTTGCACTTGATAACTTCAAAAAATTAGCATTCGAGGGAAGCATTTATGCAAATAATTCTGAAATTTTAAAGCAAGATATTCCAAATGTTAATAAAAAAACAATTAAAGGCGACTTCAAAAAAAGTTTAGATGCCAAAAACCTTGTTATATCTGTTGTTGGCGATGTTGACGAAAAAGAAATTATAGATAATTTCACAGATATTTTTGAAAATGGGAAAGAAAACAAAATAAAAATTTCAGATTTTAAAAAACAAAATCATGTGCCCGCTAAAAACATAGAAAAAACTATTAAAAAAGAAGAAAAAGAAACTGCATGGCTTGTTTTAGGGTATAAAACAGATGGGCTTGAAAATAAAAAAGAAATCGCAACTCTTGAGGTTATAAATTCAATTTTAGGCGACGGCATGAGCTCAAGACTTTTTAGAAACATTCGAGAAACCCACGGAATTGCCTATCAAACAGGCTCTGCAAGAATTCAAAACACACTTGATGGCGCATTTATAGCTTACATTGGAACAGATAAAAGCAATTTAATCAAAGCAAAAACTGAAATCTTAAAAGAATTTGCAAATTTTAAAACAAGTTTTGTAACGCAAAACGAGCTAAACGAAGCAAAAGAAAAAATTATCGGTCAAAGAGTTTTAGCCCTTGAAACAAACTCCGCAAATGCCTCAAAACTTGTGAATGACGAAGCAAATGGAAGAGGATTAAATTACACTAAAGAATTTGAGGAAATTTTGAAATCTGTGACACAAAATGATGTTATAAATGTTGCAAACAAATATTTCTCAAAACCTTATATTATGGTGGTTGTGGAATAGGTTTGCACTCACAAAGTGTTAATTTTTTATTTACACTTTCATTTTTCTTTCTTTGACACTCAAGCGCCGTAACGCAAAGAAAGAAAAATGAAACAAAAAGAAAGAAACTTCGGCTTTTGTTTTTCTTTTGCCATTTTTTAAATTTTTATCTCAGAAACACAGTCAAGGTTTTGCATTTAGCTATTCTTTAATGAAAATATGCCTGCGTGTTTAAACTTAAGTTCAGACATCGCAAAACCTCTCCGTTTATTCTGTTTAGTGATAAAAATTAAAAAAATTAGAATTAAGATTGCAGAAGTCTAAGGCTACCCTACGGAAGCCGTGTTTTTCTTTTTCGGTTCACTTTTTCTTTTTGCATCGGCGTTTGAACAAAAAGAAAAAGTGAACAAAGACAAAATTTTAGAAGAAATACATATTATTATTCATAATCAAATAATTCAGAAGGTTTTACTTGAAATGCTTTAGCTATTTTTAATAAATGTTTTTGAATTAAAACTCCGTAAGCTAGTCCATTTTCAATTTTTTGCAAATACTGAACTCGAATACCTGTTTTTAAGGAAACTTCTTTTATTGTCAAATTCCTTTCTTCTCTTATTTTTTTTATATGTTTACCCAATAACATAAATTCTTGTTTTAACTTTTCATTAATTTTCATATTGCCCTCTTTTCAGTATTAAACAATGTTTAAACTTTGTTTAATATTCAACATTATTAAAAC
>JAZNJP010000019.1:0-2562 GCA_045578125.1 Candidatus Gastranaerophilales bacterium
TATATTTTTGAACTTGATATTTTTTCGCATCAATCGAAGCAGCCCCGCCTGTAACTAAATCTTGTTCGCACCCGCATTCGTCATAAGTTTTTGTGCACTTATCACAAGTTGCATTTTTTGGTGTAACCTTTGATAAAGGACAACCGTTATCGCAATCTGCAGCGAGTGTCATACTGAATGGAACGGTTGATGCGAGCAAACCCATACATAAACCTGTTCCTACGATAAATTTTTTAATAGCCATTATTTCCTCCTTTAACTTTGTTATAACAGCGTGATTAATTTCAAGAATTTACTCGCATTATCACTTTTTGAAAGATTAACTTCATTGCCTAAAGAGGTAATTTGACTGATTATAATAATTGACAATCTTTTTTGATTGATTATACAAGATACCCTCTATAATCTCGGGCATTGTGCCGTCAGATTTTTAGAGGGTATCTTTTTATATTATTTTAGACTATAGAGTTACCCATTCGTCAATTAATTGAACTCTATATGGTTGAAGCAAGATAAATGTGCCTGTTGCACTTTTGTGAATGTTCATTTTTTTGCCTTTAATAATATAGAAATTGATTTTGTCGAATATGTTTTTGCCATTGTATTTTGGTTCAACAACAGCAGTTGCCATCATAGGAATTTTTTGACCTGTTTTTGAGCTTTCAACAATTTCTGTTTCCAAAATATATCTTACGTTGCTTCTGAATAATTTTGCTTTTCTTGCTTCTCTGAATTTGCCATAAATTGCGCTACCTGCAGGAATTACAAGTTTTTTATCAACTGTAACAAAGTTTTTTCTTGCCCTTGCTTTAAAGGTTGAATCTAATGACGCTGGGTTGTCTTGCGTACATTCAATGATTGCAAAGTTCAGAGGAGTTCCAGCTGGAACAACTGCATATTTACCGTCAGTATATGCATTTCCAATTGATTCGCCTTCGTATAATTTTATACCAAGTCTTGCTTTTGGTAATTGTTCTTTAGGATTTAACATTCTACTAACAAATGCTGCAAATTCAGCCCTTGTCGCAGGTTCTAGCGGTGCTAAATAACCATTTCCTTTTTCTGAATCAACAACTATATCAAGATTAATTGCTTGTGCTACATTTTGAACAAGCCAAGCTGGAATCGAGTTTGCATCTTTGTATGTGCTAAGTAGTGTTTTAACTTGGTCTTGAGTTAATTGGTGAGTGTTGAGGGCACTTGTCATAACAGCCATTACTTCAATACGAGGAACTGTGTCTTCTGGTTTAAATTCGCCACCAACTTGACCTTTAAGTAAGTTTTTGTTTGCTGCAACTTGCATGTAATTATATGCCCAGTGGTTATCTATATCTGTAAAATTCATAGGCTCAACTTTTAACTCAGCAATTTTTAGCGCACGAGTAATGATTGATGAAAATTCCGCTCTTGTGATAAGGTCATCTGGTCTGTATAGCGCATCAGGATAACCAAACAAAATTCCTTTTTCTTGCAAATCCTTAATTTCTGCATAAAATTTTGTATTCTCGTTAACATCTTTGAAATCTGGGGTAGTATATTTTTTTACCACAGGTGCTTTATCTATAGTTGTTTCAGTTTTTCCCTCAGTTGCTTCTTGAGCTGCTTCTTGGGTTGCTTGTTCTTCTTCAACACCTAGAATTTCATTATATCTTGGGTGAAGCCCTGTTTGTTCATTTAGTGCGGGTGCTTCTTGTGGCGTAACTTGTTTAGCGTTAACTGCTTCATCTTCTGCGCTTATTGGCATTACCGCATTTTCTAAATCAACCATTTCTGCGTTTTGTGCCAAGCAATTTTGTGATAATGACATAACTGAAATTGCTGCTAATAAAAATAATATTTTTTTAATCATACTCTTCCCCATTTTCTTGTTTATTAAGATGCTATTTCTTCTTTTTCCTTATTTTTTTCTGATTTTGTTTTTTTGTTATTTAAAGTAACAACATTTTTGCCTTTTGTTATCATGTCTGCAGTGATAGTAAATTCTTTTACATCTTCTTTTGCAGGAATTTCATACATAACATCGAGCATAACTTCTTCAACAATTGACCTTAGAGCACGAGCTCCTGTTTTTCTTTTGATTGCTTCTTTTGCTATTGCATCAATTGCTTCATCTTCGAAGATAAGATTAACATTATCCATCTCAAGAAGTTTTTTATATTGTTTAATAAGAGCATTTTTTGGCTCTGTTAAAATTTTCTTCAAGCTTTCTTCATCTAGTGGGTTAAGAATTGCATAAACAGGAATTCTGCCTATAAATTCAGGAATTAAGCCAAATTTAAGAAGGTCATCTGGTTGAGTTTTCTTAAGCACTCTGCCTGCTGCAAGTTCTTTTTCTTCTGCTGTTGGTTGTTTTGCACCAAAACCAATGTTACCAGAATCATCAGTTCTTCTTTCAACAATTTTTTCAAGACCTACAAAAGCGCCACCAACAATAAACAAAATGTTGCTTGTGTTAATTTGGATAAATTCTTGGTGCGGGTGCTTTCTTCCGCCTTGCGGTGGGACATTTGCCGTTGTGCCTTCAATCATTTTAAGTAATGCTTGTTGAACACCTTCACCACT
>JAZNJP010000020.1:0-2432 GCA_045578125.1 Candidatus Gastranaerophilales bacterium
AGAAATTAGAACTCGCTCAACAGTTTATTTTGGTTGTGGTGCAATTCAAAAAATAAAAGACATTGCAAAAATATACTCTGAAAGAGGAATTGATAAAGTTGTTGTAATGTCTGGGAGAAGTGCTTATAAATCAACAGGTGCTTGGGAAGTTGTAGAATCTGCCCTAAAAGAAAACAATATTGCTTATGTGAATTATGATAAAGTGACTCCTAACCCAACAACAGATGCTATTGATGAAGCTGTAAAACTTGCAAGAGATTTTGGGGCAAAAGCGGTTATTACAATTGGTGGTGGTTCTCCAACAGATGCTGGTAAATCTGTTGCAATATTACTTAAATACCCAAACGAAACAGGAAGTTCTTTGTATGAATTCAAATTCACTCCAGCAAGCGCTGTTCCAATTGTTGCAATTAACTTAACTCACGGCACAGGAAGTGAAACAAATAGATTCGCAGTTGCAACAATTTTAGAAAAAGATTATAAACCTGCTATTGCATATGATTGCATTTACCCTGAATTTGCAATTGATGACCCTGATTTAATGCTTGGTTTATCACCAAATCAAACAAGATATGTTTCAATTGATGCAGTTAACCATGTGGTTGAAGCTGCAACAACTCTTGCAGCATCTCCTTATTCGGTTACCCTTGCAAGACAAGTCATTGAACTTGTTGTGAAATATTTGCCAAAAGCAATTGCAAACCCTAAAGATAAAGAAGCAAGATACTACCTTTGTTATGCCGCAATGATTGCAGGCGTTTGCTTTGATAATGGATTGTTGCACTATACTCATGCACTTGAGCACCCATTGAGCGCGCTAAAACCAGATTTCTCGCATGGGCTTGGGCTTGCAATATTACTTCCTGCGGTTGTTAAAAATATTTATTCAGCAAAAGCGGAAACATTGTCTTATATTCTTGAGCCAATGGCTGGAGAAATTGCAACCGCTGAAGATGCATCACTTGGCGTTTATAATTGGTTGAAATCAGTTGATGTTCCAAATAAATTAAAAGATGAAGGTTTTACTGAAGCTGATGTTGAAAAACTAACTGAGCTTGCATTTACTACACCTTCTCTTGATGGACTTCTCTCTCTCGCGCCAACTAGTGCAACTAAAGAAGCTGTTGCGCAAATTTATAAAGAATCATTATAGTAACTATTTAATCGAAGGCAGGGTGGAATTATTCATCCTGCCGCTTTTTATAATTTCTTTATTTTGTGCAAAAAAATATTTTTACGAGTTTTTAATTTGCTAAAGTGAGGTAAATATGAAAATTTCTGCAATTAATTATTTGAATAATAAGACTTCAGTGGCACAAAACAAAATGCATTCCAAGGCAAATGTATTTGCAATAAATAATGCGCAAAGTTTACAAATGCCAAACAGTCTTAATTATTCGCACATTTTATTTGCAGGAAGCAGAAAAGAGAAAAAGCAAATCTTAGCTCGAGCTAATGCGCATTTGCGCCATGCGCTTCGTCCAATGTCTGATGTAAGATTTTATGTTCAAAAAATAAATGAAGAAGTGCCTGAAATTTATAAATCAATTCTCGAAGAAGAAGGTAAAGCAACAAGCACTATAAAAGAAGTTTATGATATTTTAGACAAAGGCTTTAAAGGTGGCTTTCAAACTTACGCAAACCAAGACGGTACAAGGGTTGAATTTGAAGTTGACAAAAAAGAAGGGGAAACTTCAAAAATCACAATGCTTGAATATGATAAAGACGGTAATTTGGTAAGGGAAACAAAGGCTAAAGGTGCTTCAGTTCAATTAATTACATCATATAACCCTGAAACATCCGATGTGATTGAAGTTTCGCACTTGAAACCAAAAGCGATATATAAAGGCGTATCTCCATCTAGCAAAGGTGTAAATGGCGAAGTGGCACATCATGTGAAAGAAATTTATGATTTTTCTAACCCTGATAATAAATCTGTTTTGTATGGTGTTGAATATAGTCCAGAAGCGTATTCAGTTGATAGAGACTATAAATTCAATTCAAGAGGTATTTTAGAAAAAATGTTATTCTTGCACAAAGAAAATAAAGATGGTTCTAAAGAAACTCAAATTGAGCTTAAATTCAATTATAGTTCATCTCCTGTTGATTTACGCCCCGATGTTATCAAAAAAGGTGTTAAAACAGACAAAGACGGCAACTTTAAGGCAGATGAAGTTATTGAAATGCATTTCCTTGGCGAACATCCAGTTAAAATTTCAAAAAATATTGAGCAAAATTTTGACGGCACAAGGAAAGCGGATTACGTTTATATGTTCTCTGGTGGGAAGTTACTGATGGTAAAATCTGGCGAAGAAAAAACCAAGGAAGAATATAGAGCAGATAGAATTTATAAATTTACAAGACATGGACTTGATGAATATATGGAAAAATGTTCTATGCCTATAGATTCTCAAAAATACAAAAATTATACT
>JAZNJP010000021.1:0-10551 GCA_045578125.1 Candidatus Gastranaerophilales bacterium
TTGAACTTTGTGAAATTCAGTTTCTCTTTCGAAGTTGTAAGCAGTTCTGAATAAAAGTTCTTCTTGCATTTGATTTGTGATTAATTGACCGCCGATTGGCATATTGTCTTCATCGTAACCAATTGGCATACTAAGCGCTGGAGCGCCAATTAAGTTAGCACAAATTGTTCCAATGTCTGTTAAATACATTGCAAGTGGGTCTTCGTTTCTTGAACCTAAATCAAATGCAGTTGTAGGGCATGTTGGTCCAAATAATGCATCAACTTCCTTGAAAGCGTTTGCAAAATCTTCGGCAACAAGTCTTCTCATTTGTTGTGCTTTTTTGTAATATGCATCATAGTAACCGCTTGACAAAGCATAAGTTCCAAGCATTATACGTCTTTTAACTTCATCGCCAAAGCCTTCTGCTCTTGATTTAGAATACATTTCAAGAAGGTTTTTTGCGTTTGCTGTTCTATGACCATATCTCACGCCATCAAATCTTGCAAGGTTTGAGCTACATTCTGCAGTTGCCAAAATATAATAAATTCCGATTGAATGTTTTAGGTTTGGAAGTGAAATTTCTTTAATTTCAGCGCCAACGTTTTCGTAAACTTTAATTGCATCTTCAATTGATTTTTTAACAGAATCAGCAATGCCTTCGCCCATAAGTTCTTTAATAACACCAATTCTTGTGCCCTTGATGTCATTTTTTAGTGTTTTTGTTGGTGAGCCAACTTCTGCTTTAATTGAAGTTGAGTCGTGCATATCCCAACCAGCAATGATTTCATATAATGTTGCGCAATCTTCAACACATCTTCCAAAAGGACCAATTTGGTCTAATGATGAAGCGAATGCAATTAAGCCATAGCGAGAAACTCTGCCATATGTTGGTTTCATGCCCACGATACCGCAGAAGCTTGCTGGAAGTCTGATACTTCCGCCAGTGTCTGAACCCAATGCCAAGCTTGATTCAAAAGCTGCAACGCTTGCCGCCGAACCACCTGATGAACCCCCTGGAACTTTGTTCAAGTTATGTGGGTTGTGAACAATTTTGAAAGCTGAGTTTTCATTACTTGAACCCATTGCAAATTCATCCATATTTGCTTTCCCTGTAATTGGGATTAAATTTTCGTTTATTTTGTCAACAACTGTTGCGTTGTATGGTGAAACGAAATTTTCTAAAATTTTAGATGAAGCAGTTGTTTTTGAACCTTTTAAATTCATATTATCTTTGAGCGCAAGTGGAATGCCTGCAAAAAGAGGTAATTCTTCGCCTTTAGACACTTTTTCATCAACTTTTTTTGCTGTTTCATAAGCAAAATCTTCAGTAAGTGAATTGAAAGCGCCGATTTTATCATCAACTTTTTTGATTTGTTCATAAGTTAAATCTAAAAGCTCAACTGCTGAAACTTCTTTATTTTTGATAGCTTCAAATTGTTCCGTTGCTGTTTTTCTTAAGATACTCATTATATCCTCTCAATATGTGTTATGATTATTATATGCAAAACAATTTAAAAGGTAAACAAGGAGAAAAAATAGCTGAAGGCTATTTAAAATCTAAAGGATATGAAATTCTGGAAACTAATTTCAGATATTCTCGAATTGCTGAAATTGATATTATTGCAAAAATAGGCAAAACACTTGTGTTTGTTGAAGTTAAAACAAGAACAAGTGAATTTTTTGGCTCTGGCGCCGAAGCTGTTGACAATAGAAAATTAATGAACATATATACAGCTGCACAATATTACATCAATAAGAAAAAAATGCAAAATTTAAAACCTAGAATTGATGTTATTTCAATTCTTTTGGATAAAACTTCGTTTTCTATAAAACATATCGAAAATGTTGAAATTTAGCTTAAATTTCGTAGTTTTGAATAAACCCATAGCGGCTTTCGTCTGCAAAATGAACAGATGTTTTCCTAACTTTTAAATCTGCTTTTTGTGCAGCTTTAAAAGAAGCATTAATTTCGCCTTTTTTAGTAAATTTGTTTAAGCAGTTTTGGCAAACAAAACTTGGCTTTTGGTCGCATTCAAATTCACTACCGCAAAAACTGCATTTGATAGTGATTTTATCCATAACGCCAAATAATCTACCAATTTCAAAAAGGTGCCTAACTTCGTCTTCGTCAAGCCCTGTGCCTTTAACAATTTCTTCAAAAGCAACCTTTGTTTTGCCTGTGCTTTGAATGTAGCCTTTGATTTGGTCTGTTTCTTTGACTTCTTCTTTATAGCAATTATCGCAAATATCTCTGTTGCCACTTTTTACAAAAAGTGCGCCACATTTTTTGCAATTTACAAGTTGTGCTTGTTGTTGAGACATATTTTTCCTTTTTTAAATTTATAAAACACCTTTGGTTGAAGGGATTTCGTCTTTTTTGTTTGCGTCAATCGAGCAAGCTTCCCTTAAGCTTCTGGCGCATGCTTTGAATACGGCTTCAATTAAATGGTGTGGGTCATATCCTGCAAGTTTTTTGATATGAAGAGTGATACGCGCTGCATGCACAAAGCTTTCAAAGAAGTGATAAAGCAAAACTGTTTCGAAGTCACTTGTTTTTTCTTGAACAATATCTATATCAAAGTTAAGATAAGCTCTTCCTGAAATATCGATTGCACAAAGCACCATAGCATCATCCATTGGAAGAATTGTGCTTGCATATCTTTTGATGCCTCGTTTGTCGCCCAGCGCTTCGTTAAGCGCTTCGCCAAGCGTGATTGCAGTGTCTTCAATCAAGTGATGTTCATCACCGTCTAGGGAATTTGCAACAAGCTTAATTTTGAAACCACTGTGTTTTGCAAGTTGCTCTAGCATGTGTGAAAAGAATTTATTTGAGCACGAAATTGAGCTTCCTTCGCTCTCGTCTAAATTAATTTCAACATTGATTGAAGTTTCTTTTGTTTCTCTTTTTTTTGAAATTTCTCTCATGAAAACCTGCCAATATTTCTAATAACTTTTGTTGCACCTTCTTTTTTCAAATCTCTTTTAAGTATCCAAGATTTATCTTGTGGCGGAAGAACACCAATTCCTTTCGCACCTGCAAGGCGCGCGCAAATCATATCGTCTTTAGTATCGCCAAAATAAATTATATCATTGCAAAGAGAATTTGCCCTGATTTTTTGTAAACCTAGCGGATTTGGTTTTTGCTTATCGTCAGGGAGCGAATTTTTGGTGATAATTATATTAAAATAATCAATAATTCCATATTTTTTAAGTGAGTAAAGAGCTTCTTCTTCAGGTCGTCCTGTGAAAATGCACAAGTCGTATTTTTGGCTTAATTTTTCAATAAATTCTTTTGTGCAAAGAATTTCTTCGTTATCGATTAAGCCCATTGTACCATCAGCTTGCTCAGAGAAGAAATTTTCTTGGAAACATCTTACAATTTCTTCAAAATCAACATTTAAACCTTCTTGCTTGAGCAAGAATTGAGTAAGTGCCCAGTCGCAGTTTAAACCGCCGTAGTTTTTTGCGTCTTGGATATCTTTTTCTGATATAGTTTTTCCTGAAAAATGTTTAAATGTTGCCTGAATTGCCGCCCTATATGAATTTCTAACATCGAATAGCACTCCGTCCATATCGAAAACAAGCATATCTCTGGGTGCGAGAACATTAAGTAAAGTTTTTAAATCCTTTGAATTTGGAATTGTAATTCTAAAACAATTTTTTAGGCGCAAATCGTTAAATTTTTTGATTTTGATTTTATTTGCATATAGTTTTTTATAGATAAAATCAGCTTTGTCGCCCATATCGCATAGAATAAAGTTGCCTTCACTCCTGTAAACTTTAAACCCAGCATTTTCAAGCGCCATGGTTAGAATTCTTTTGTTTCTAATTGTTTCTGTCTTGATTTTTTGCAAGTGTTTTTTATCATCAAGTGCTGCAAGCCCCGCGAGCACTGCCATAGTGTTTACTGAGTATGGCGAGATGATTTTTTTCAAATTTAAAATATTTTCTTGTTTAGTTAGAACATAGCCAAGTCTAAGCCCTGCAAGAGCATAATCTTTAGAAAAAGAGCGCACAACAAACAAGTTATCATAATGTTCAATAAATTTTTCAACCCCATCATCTTCAAGCATATAACTTGAGTATGTTTTATCAACTACAATTGCAGAATTTGGGAATTTTTGCAAAATTTCTTCAATATATGGAAGAGGAACGGATTCACCAGTTGGTGAGTTCGGAGAAGTTATATGGATTATTTTGGCATTTGTTTCAAGTGCATGCTGAATCATTTTGTCTTTATTGAAAAGCCACTTTCTGTCATATTCAATTTCTTTGAAATTAGCACCAGCAACTGAAGCATAAATCATTGGCATTGCAAAAGTTGGAGCATATGAAAGAACAGTATCGCCTTGATTTAAATATGCTCTAAATACAGTGCTAATTGCTTCGTCGCAACCAGATGTCAAAAGAACATTTTCAATTCCAAGCTTAAATTCTTGAGCAATTTTTGTCATCAATTCGCCATAGTAGGGGTATTTTGAGACATTTTCTTGGCAAGCATTTTTGATTGCTTTTAAAACTTTTGGCGATGCTCCAAACTGGTTTTCATTTGAATTTAATTCTATAAATGAACTATCATGAAATAATGGAGTTTCATATACTTTGACATTTTTTAAGATTTCGCTTGCTTCAACCATATTAAGATTATACGAATAATATAGTTTAAGGTCAAATTATAAAAAGTGCTTCAACGGCCTAATAAAGCTCTATCTTGTTTCAATTCTTATGTTCATAATTTCAATATCATCATAATCGACATAATTTCTCTGAAAAAGATTTTTCCCTGTTTTGATTGTCAATTCGTTATTTGCTTGAATAAGCCGTGTTGGTATATCTATTATTTGATTGTCGCCATTAATTTTCAGTTCACCAATTTTTTGCCCGTTAAAAAATATTTCTGTTGGGCTAGAATATGCTGTTGCGACATTATTTTGCCCCAAAGTCTTTGCTTCTTTTGTGTCAAGCCCAATAACAGAACCTATTACAAGCACTTTTCTATCGCCTGTTTTTGGTTTTTCAAGTTGAAATGTTTTTGTGTAAAAAGTGCCAGCAGATTGCGCTCGGAATTCAAAACTGTTAGCAGATGTGCTTGAAAACATATTATCACCTAAGTGACAGAGTGAATTTTCAAGTGTCATATCTCCTGCTTTTGTTTCTTCTATTCCAATTTTGAGCGGTGTTTGAAGCGAATTTTTATCAATTGTAATTGAAAATGGTCTATAGCCTTCTTTTTCAACAGATAAAATAGATTTTTTTTCAATTGGTTTTGTAATTTCAAATGTGCCGTCAGGGTCAGTTATAGTCCTATAATTTTCAGTTGGAATTGAAACAGTCGCCCTGTTAATTCCTTGCCCTGTTTTTGAATCTACGATTTGATTTTTTCCGTTTATTTCTTCTTTTTTAACGTTTCCTGAAATGCTTGCAAATGTAAAGTTATGCGTTAGACAAATAGAAATTAAAAAAGAATTTATTAATATTTTTCCTATTTTCATACATTAATTTTAATGCTCAGATTTTTATTAAAAATCGCCAGCTCGGTATATGCTTTTCGGGAATTAAATTATTTTTTGATTACTGAATAATATTCCAGTAAAAATTGAAAGGAATATTATGAGAAAAAACAGATTTTTAAGAGTTCTTGGAACGCTATCCTACATTTTACTTTTAGTTGGTGCAATAAATTGGGCACTGGTTGGCATTTTTGGGTTTGATTTAGTGTCTTATTTATTTGGCGAAATGACTTGGCTTACTCGCGCTGTTTATATTGCAGTTGGCGCAAGTGCTATTCTTTCACTTATCTCGATGATGTTTTGTAGCGATAATTGCGAATGCAGTATTAGCTAAGTTCAAATCTTTCGTAAATTTTGTCTATATTGTTCAAATATTTTTCTTGGTTAAACACTTCGGAAAGTTCTTCTTCTGTTAAGTGTTTAGCCATATTATCTTTGAAGTTTTGCTTGTTGTTGTAAGCTTCAAATGCTTCACGTTGTACAATTTTATAGGCTTCTTCTCTTGTTTTTCCTTTGTTGCATAGCGCTAGAAGTGCTCCCTGAGAATAAATAATTCCACCATATTTTTCGATATTTTCAATCATGTTTTGTTCTTTAACGTTTAAGTTGGCGAGAAGTTTTTCAAAGCGTTTCAGCATATAATGAACAAGAATAAAGCTATCAGGGAATATTACCCTTTCAACACTTGAGTGCGATATATCTCTTTCATGCCAAAGAGCAATGTTATCTAAGCTTGCGATAGCATTTGATTTGACAACACGAGCAAGCCCGCATAAGTTTTCTCCTGAAATTGGATTTTTCTTGTGCGGCATTGCAGAAGAACCTTTTTGCCCTTTACTAAAGCCTTCTTCAACTTCTGCCACTTCCCATCTTTGAAGGTGTCTGAGCTCAAGTGAAAAACTCTCAATAACTGAGGCAACAAGCGCCAAAGTGTGCAAAATATATGAATGCCTGTCTCTTGAGATAACCTGAGTTGAAATTTTTGCAGGCTTTAATTTTAGATATTCACAAGTTAATTTTTCAATTTCTGTGTCAATGTTAGAATACGTGCCACATGGGCCAGATAACATCCCGACAGATATCTCATCTAGCGCATCTTTTAACCTTTTTTCTGCGCGCTCTAGCATATCAAGTAAATTTAAAAATTTGAAACCAAAAGTTATAACTTCTGCCCCGATTCCGTGCGAGCGCCCAAGGCAAGGCGTGTTTTTGTATTTTTTTGCAAGTTTTTTTGTTGTTTCAATGGTTTTAGAAAGTTCGGCAAAAATCAACTCGGCACTATCTTTAATTTGTAGCGCGAAGGCTGTGTCTATTACGTCTGAACTTGTAAGCCCCATATGGATATAGTGCGAATAGTCTGACCCTACATATTCATTCACGCAAGTAAGAAAAGCAATAACATCGTGATGAACTTCGGCTTCAAGCTCTTCGATTCGTTTAAGATTAAAATTAGCTTTTTTTTCAATTTCAGAAAGTGCGATATCTGGAATTTTACCTAATTTATTGTATGCCTTGCACACTGCAAGTTCGACATTGAGGAAATATTTGAATTTACTTTCCAATTCCCAAATTTTTTTCATTTCTTCGGTTGTATATCTTTCAATCATATTTCCTCGTCTTTTAAGTTTTACTTGATTATTTTACTATAAACACATGCAAAAATCGCCTTTTAAAAATTCAAAAGGCGATTTAGGTATTATATATAGAACTATTGAGGCAGAGAATTGCTCCAAAGAGCGTCACGACTCATTTTAGAGCTTAATACTTCTTGTGACAAATTAATGTTGCTTGGTGTGAAGATGAATACGAAATCACCGATTTTTCTTTGGTTTCCATCAAGCGCGTGTGTGCAACCACATAAGAAGTCAACAATTCTTTGTGATTGATCACGGTCAAGTAATTGTAGGTTTAAAATAACTGTTTTACGTTCTTTAAGAGCAGCAACAATTGTTGTTGATTCATTAAACGCACGTGGTTCAAACACCACAACTTCGTAATTGCCTTTGCTTGCCATTGGAACTACCTTTAAATTTCTGTCATTTCTAGAAGCTGTTTTGAAAGCAGGTTCTAATGCTGCATTTCTGTCTGTTGGGTAATCAAGACCCATACCAAAATCGTCTTCCATTTCCTCGAATACGTCTTGGTCTCTTTCACCAATTGCTGAAGTTAGAAAACTAACTACTGATTTAATTTTGTCAACTGCGCCCAATTTTTTTCTCCTTTTATAGTCTATGTAAATAATGCTCTTCCGATACGAATAATCGTTGCTCCTTCTTGCACTGCGATTTTATAATCGTCTGACATACCCATTGAAAGTTCTTGAAGTGAATGTTTTTCTTTTAGCTTACGCATTTCAGAAAATAATCTTCCTAAGGTTAATTCATCTGCCCCAAGAGGTGCCATGGTCATTAACCCTTGAACTTCGATATTTGCCGTATTTTGTGCAATATCTAGGAATTTATCCAATTGTGAAGGTGCGATGCCTGTTTTGGTTTCTTCAAAACTATTGTTAACTTGAATCAATATTTTTTGAATAATATCTTTGGACCTTGCAATCGTGGAAAGCTCATTGAGTAATTCTTCAGATTCAACTGATTGTATTAAACTAAAAACCCCCGCCGCTTTTTTTGCTTTGTTTCTTTGTAAGTGTCCAATGAAATGATAATTTGAACTCAGCCTTATTTCATCATCTAAACTGTTGATTTTTTCAACAGATTCAATGACTCTACTTTCGCCGAAATCACGAAGCCCTACTCGCCAAGCCTCAACCATATGCTCAGCGCTATAGTACTTAGTGACTGCTACAATTTTAGGATTATAACCTTTGATATTTTCTTTGATTACCTCAAGATTACATCTTATTCTGTCTTGTAGCTCGTTATTCATACTATCGTTTCTGTAAGTCATATTTACTCTAATCAAGAGTATATTTTTATTTTATATTAATTTTTTAAGGGTGCAAAAAATATTTTTTATTGGTTTTTTGGCATTTTTTAAAACATGCTGAAATCATGTCATGGTGCATGTTTTGGCATGATTATTATTTGGTTAACAATTCTTAATATACTTGGTTTTTGCCCTTATTTTTCAGTATTTTTTGAAACTCAAGGCATGCTTTTTTCTTCATTTTTTAAATTAATTTTTGTGGTATAATTTTTGCAACTATTTATGAGGTTTAAAAATGTACGAAGTTCAATTTTTAACTGAACAATATTTCAAAATTTTTAAGGGTGTTTATGAGGATTTTAAATTAAAATCGAAATCTGATTTCAAATTTGAGCTTGAACCTTTAGATTATATTGATTTTATAGGTGCATTTGAAAAAAAACTAATTAATTGTTTAATTCTTTTAGAAGATGGCATTCCAACTGCATTTCTTGCATATTCAACAGAAGAAAATATGGCACTTGAGCTTTATTTGATTCATTGCATAGGTAACGTTGACTTAGAAAATAAAGCATCTGCGCTTGTCAAATTCTTCTTAGAAAACACTGAAAATATTAGAGATAAAAGAATTGTAAGTTATCCTATGCTTGGTGTGCAAAAGAAATATCAAAGTGTTTTAAAGTCATATGGTTTTGATTTTGTTGATATTGGAGTTATGTCTTTTGATATTGAATCTAAAGAAAAGAGAAAAAATTTCTTAGATAATTTTGATAAAACTTTGCCGATTGGCTTTAGCATTGTTCCTTATTCAAAACAATATTTTGATGAAGTTTCAATTGTTATAAATTCAGCTTTTGAAAGCTCAAACGATGCAAAATATGATGAAAGATTTTTAACAATTACAGGAAGTATTGATATTCAAAATAAAACAATAACTTCAATTTACGGAAAATTTATAGATGAAGCATCCTCAATTCTTTTATATGAAAATAAAGTTGTAGGTTTCACTTTTGTAAATATCATCGGAAGAAATATTGCAAACATTACTCTTGTTGGCATAGTTCCAGAATTTAGAGGTCAAAAACTCTCAGCACCTTTAATTGGTTATACCTTGAGAGAATTAATAAAATTATATGATGACTTTAATGTCGATATAGCAAATTTAAATGTGAGTGTGGATTTATCAAACTTAAGTGCATATAACATGTATAAAAAAGCAGGATTTAAAGAAACTTATATGTACCCACAAGCATATTTACAGAAAATAGAGAGAATAGTTCCTGCAGAAACAGAGGAAGAAGTAGAATGAAAGACAAAGATTATTTAATGATTCCAGGGCCAACTCCAGTTCCAGAAACTGTACTTTTGGCACACGCTAAACACCCAATTGGACACAGAAGTAAAGAATTTTCGGCAATTTTAAATAGATGCCATGCTGGTCTTAAATGGTTATTCCAAACCGAAAATGATGTTTATATCCTAACTTCGTCGGGTACAGGTGCAATGGAATCGGCAATGTCAAACCTTGTTAACCCAGGGGATAAAGTTCTTTCATTGGTTATTGGTAACTTTGGCGCAAGATGGGGAAAAATTGCAGCATCTCATGGTGCAGATGTTGAAGTTATGGAAGTTCCATACGGACAAGCAATTGACCCTGAAGCACTTAAAGCAAGACTTGCAGCTGATACAAATAAAGAAATTAAAATTATTACTCTTACTCACAATGAAACATCAACAGGTGTTACAAACCCACTAGCTGACCTTATGGCAGTAATTAAAGAGCACGGCGCATTGAGTGTTGTTGATGGCATTACATCAATTGGTGCTATGGATTGCCCAATGGACAAATTAGGAATTGATGTTTTGGTTTCTGGTTCTCAAAAAGGCTTTATGCTTCCTCCAGGGCTTGCATTTATTGCAGTTTCTGAAAGAGCACATGAGGCGCGTAAAGAAACAAAATATCCAGGCTTCTATTTTGACTGGGTTGCAACAAGAAAATCATACAACCAAGAAACAACTCCTTGGACACCTGCAGTTAACTTGATTGTAGCACTTGATGCAGCTCTTCAAATGCTTCAAGAAGAAGGCTTGCAAAACATTTTTGACCGTCACACAAAAAATGCTCAAAAAACTTTCAACCATCCCTTTTAACGGAACTAAAGAGCAGGAAGCT
>JAZNJP010000022.1:0-4307 GCA_045578125.1 Candidatus Gastranaerophilales bacterium
ATTTAAAATAAGGAGATAAAATTATGTGTTTTCCAGTACATCACGGACCGGGTTGCTACGGAGCAGGCGATATCTTTACTAGCCCAGGCGGGTTTAGAGCAGTTACAGGCGGACCATCAATTTTTGGTTGCGGATATCCACCATCACCAATGATGGGTTGTCACGGTCACGGATATGGCTATCACCACGGACACAGCCACTGTCCAATTGGTCGCGAAAATAAAGCAATTGCAGTTGGCGGCGTACTAGGTGGCGCAGTTGGTTTAGCAGCCGGTGCCGGCGCAGCAAAAGCTCTAACAGGTATTGGCTTTACAATTGGCGGACCAATCGGAGCACTTGTAGGTGGCGTTGCAGGTTTTGCACTCGGTGCTCTTGCTGGTAAAGCATTTGCAAGAAGCTAATCAAAAGCAAAATAAATTTAAAGCCCCGTTCATCGGGGCTTTTTTAATGCAAATTTTATAAATCAAAACCCAAAACTGCTTTTTGCGCAGGCTCAAATTTAGAATTTAATAAAGCAGATTTTCTGTAATACTCTTTTGCCTTAATATCATTTCCAATAAAATCTTCAAATTCACCAAGTTTCCAATAATAATAAAAATTAAAATCGCCAAGCATTGTTGCAAGTTCAAGCAAGTTAAGATTTTGCACCACATTACCACGAGCAGAATCTATCATTTCAAGCAAATAAAAAGAATTGCACGGGTTTCTGAAAAGCGCATTCTTTAAATAATATAATTTTAAGTTATTCTTGGCATTTTTATAATTATTTTCATCCTTCAAGTCCATTTTAGAGGAATTTGCATTATTTAAAATACCGATAGCAATTTGATAGTCATAATCTAAATCACAAACAATACCCCTAGACAGTTTATTTGAAAACCTTGCAACATTGTTTTTGTCGCCCAAAATTGTATTCACCAAAATTAATTTGGAATAAATTTCTTTTGATTTAAGTTTTGAAGCTCTGAAATAATGTTTGTTAGCCAAAACATAGTTGCCAGCAATAAAATTCAAATCACCAAAAGCATCTTGAGTATACACGCTTTTATTGTCTTGCATATGCATTTTATCAGCAATTTTTTGAGCGACAGGCACTTCACTTATATTAAGCAAACTCTTAAACAAAAGATAATTCAACTTTAAATTATTATCATCAATCAAAAGCCCTGCACGAACTAGCTCAATAGCTCCATAGAAATCATTGTCTAAATATGAAATCAAAGCTTGATAATATTTTTTAAACTCTGGCTTTTTCTCAATCTTTGCTTTTGCACCATAATAAGCTTTTAAAAAATCCAGTCTTAAAAGTTCATTTTGAGAGATTAATTTATTAGCAAGTTTAGCTGCCCCTTTTGCATCTTCAGTCGCAATAAGCACTTTTGTAAGATAAAGTTTATAAGAAAGATTATCTGAATTAATAAAAATAGCGCGGTTTATATAGTGCAAACTTCTATCGTATTGTCCAAGTTCAAAAAAAGCACAAGCCATCACATAATTTGCATAATCAGATTTTTCCATCAACTCATCATTTTTATTTAAGCCAAACGAAGCCTCTTGTGGCAAATTTTCCTGATATATTAAAGACATAGTCTTGTGCAAAATATCTTCTTGCTCTTCCGTCAAAACATATTTAACACCATAAGCACTGCGTAACATCTTTATTGCATCGCTAAAATTTTCTTTATTTTTTATCTCGCTCAAAACAACATCTGCAAGCAAAAAATAACCGTTGGAATAAAGAAACTTTGCAAAGTTTAATCTTTGATAATCATTTTTTACAAAATGAGATATCCTTTTTAAATCTTCTCGAGCAGCAAGAGGGTTGCCTTGTTTTGTTTTATTTATAACTTGCTGAAAATTATCAATCAGAATATCGCTTTTATGAGCATTGTCATCTTGATTTAAATTCAAAACATTATCAACAACTGAAAACAAATCAAAATAAGACTTATCCTCAATTGCAATTGCTGTTTGAGAAAATAAAAGCAAAAAGAATATTAAAATTATTTTTTTAACTTCTTGCATAATAACATTCAGAGAAAATCTCAACAATTCTTCTTTCTTCATCGGATTTTTTATCACCAAGAAGAATGTAATCGTGAATATTTTTCAAATTATAGTTCGCAAGCACTTTAACATTTTCTAAGTTAATCTGAATATCAGTGTCTTCAATAAAAATTTCAACAAGTTTATCAAGAGTAATACTCAAAAATATGTCAACTAATTTTGGGTCAAAATGCTTATCTTTAGAATCAATTAAAATCCCAACAGCCTTCTCAATTTCCATTCTTGAACGATAGTGCCTTTTTGAAGTTATCGCATCAAAAACATCAGCAACAGCTAAAATCCTGCCACCAAGGGGGATATCTTCACCTTTGGCGTTCCTAAAATATCCTGAACCATCAAACTTTTCATGGTGACTTGAGGCAATGTCAACAATATCTTTAAATTCGCCAGAAGCATAAACTTTGCTCAAAATAGAGTGCGTCAAATTAGCATGTTGTTTAATGTTTGCATATTCTTCATCAGTTAATTTACCCTCTTTTTGGAGAATGGAATCCTTAACGCCAATTTTTCCAATATCATGTAAAAGCGCCGCTTGCTTAATTGTTTCGATCTCTTTTTCAGTCATTCCAAGTGCTTCTGCAATCAAAACAGAATACATTGTAACTCGCTTCGAATGACCTGAAGTAATCTTATCGCGAGCATCAAGAGAAGCTGATAATGTATCAATAAAGCTCGACATTAATTTAGATTGCTCTTCAATGAGCCTTTGTTGTTTGTCGAACAATGCAGCATTATCTAGTGCAATGCCAGCTGTTGCGCCAATCGCAATAAGAACATCCTCGTCTTTTTGCGTAAAATTACCTTCTTTTTTATTTAAAACTTGGAACACGCCAACAATTTCGTGCTTAATGTTTACAATTGGCATACAAAGCACATTTCTTGTTTTATATTCTGTTTTCTGGTCAATTTCCTTATTGAATCTACTATCCGAATAAACATCATCAATATTAACTGTTTCGCCAGTTTTCGCAACATAACCTGCAATGCCTGAGTTAACAGAAAATCTAATTTCCTTTAGCTCAACCCCAGTTGCAATTTTAGACCAAAGTTCTTGACGCTCTTCATCAAGCATAAACACCGTACAGCGGTCTGCATTTAGGGCGTGTCTTATTTCTTGAGCAATAATATTTAATAAATTATCTAAATTTGTTTCAACAGAAATTGTTCTTCCAACTTTTAAAAGCGCCAAAAATGGGTCTTCAGTAGGGCTAGCTGGAATGAAACTTTTTTGGCTTGTTGCAATTTTTTCTGTTTCAAGCTCTCTTTTAATTTTTAAAATATAACCATTCACTTCGTGCATTACAACTGGTTCAAACAAAGTTTGCAACCCCTGAGAGGCAATAAAACTCTCAAGTGCCATTTCGGAATTTTTGTTTAAATATTCAACATAACCTTGTGAAATTAAATTAAACTTGCTTGCAAGAGTTGAATTAATAGATGTTGCAAGAAACTTCGCATCATTCAAAAGTAAAAGAGTTTCATAATAAGATTTTTGCCCCTCTTTCATTTGGCACATTGCAAGCAATGACATTGAAATAGAAGCTAATTCAAAATTTTTAATTGCAACAAAATATTTGTGAAATTTTTTAACAGTTTCAACTTTGTCTAATTTGCCCTTTGTTAAAAAATCACTATAGCAAGAATCTAAAAAATTTATTTGCTCAGCTGTTGAGACATTTTCAATACTATCCAAATCTTTAAGCATAAAATACCCTTTATAATGTAAAATTATACTTTATTTTTTGAATTGTGTCGAATATTTTTGTGCTAAAATAGACATAAGAAATGGAGAAAAAAATGGAAACAACAACTCACACAAACATTAGAGACACAAGAATTCAAAAACTCGCAGATTTAGTTGATATGGGCGTTAATCCATATCCATATTCTTACGACAAGAATGCTTGTGCAAATGATTTACAAGAAAAATATGAAAATCTTGAAGCAGGCTCAGAAACAGAAGAGGAATACAGTGTTGCAGGAAGAATTATGGCAATGCGCAACTCTGGTATGTTTATTGACCTTATGGATTCATCTGGCAAAATTCAAGTTTTTTGCCACAAAGATAATTTAGATGAAAAACAACTTAAATTAATAAAATTATTTGACGTAGGCGACATTGCTGGTTTCAAAGGAACAATCAGAAGAACTCCTCGTGGAGAATTAACAATCAAATCTACTCAAATCAAGTTATTGACTAAAGCATTATTGCCACTACCAGAAAAATTTCACGGATTAAC
>JAZNJP010000023.1:0-2323 GCA_045578125.1 Candidatus Gastranaerophilales bacterium
CAAAAGCAAAAACAGAAATTTCAAAAGAAAAAGATAAAACAAAACAAACTGCCCTACAGAAAAAATATGTTCAATCATACAAAACAAAGCAAAGCAACATTCAAACACAAATTGCAAAAAAATCTAATGCAATAGATAAAAAAATCTACGAATCTATTAAAAAATATGCAGATGCACAAGGATACAATCTTGTATTTTCTAAGTCTGCATTAATTTATGGCGGAGAAGATATTTCAGGCGAAATAATTAAGATTATTAACAAATAATTATGATTAAAGAAAGAGCAGAAGTAAAAAGTTTATATTCAAACATTCCTCCAACCGCTCTAAGATGCAGAGAGGAAAAGCAACGAAAAGCAAAAAATGTGCCTTTTTGGCACTTTATTGCTGATTATGTTTTCTTCAGAATGTTCGAAAACCGTTTTTATTCAGTAATGATTAAAAATGAAAGAAATATCGAAAAGCGAAATCCAAATTATGCAACAATTTGCTACACATCGCACACAAACTGGTGGGATGGAATTTTTACATATTACATCACAAGAAAAATAATAAAGGGCAAATTCCGCTTAATGATTGAAGAAATGAACAGATTTCCACTTTTTCAATACATTGGTTGTTTTCCAGTAAATAAAAAATCAGCGCAAACAGCAATGAAATCTCTACAATATGCAGCAACATTTATGAATGATAAAGAAATTGTATATTGTATGTTCCCACAAGGCATTATTAAACCGCCATTTTCAAGGCCAATTGAATTTCAAACAGGGCTTGCATATCTTATAAAACAAGCGGTAAAAACAAATGGTGGAATTAATTTACTTCCGATTTCAACCATGGGTGTGTTTTTAAGAGAAGATAGACCTGAATTTCTTGCAGAATTTGGCGAACCAATTATTATAGAACATGACGACTTTGATAGAAAAGAATTAACCGATAAACTCTCGAAAAACTTTGAAAACTTGCTTGATAAACACTTTGCGCAAGTTCAAACAGGCGATTTTTCAAATTATCATTACTTATTTAAAAGAAAAGACAGCTGGTGGAAAGTTATTGAGAAAAAATTAAAAAATATCGGAATGAAAAACAAAAAATAATCCAAAGGAACCCAAAAGAAGTATGACAACAGAATATTCAATAGGTATAGATTTAGGTGGCACAAAAATATTGGCTGCCATTGTTAATGAAAAAACTGGCGAAATTATAACCGAAGTAAAAAATAAAACCAAAAAAGAAAAAGGCGAAGAAAAAATCGCCAAAATTCTGTTGGATACAATTGAAGAACTGCTCGCCGCAGCGGAAATCAAAAAAGAAGAAATTAAATCAATAGGGATTGGTCTTGCAGGTCAGGTCGATAGAGAAAACGGGATTCTTTTAAATAGTCCAAATATTAATTGCCAAAACCTTGAAGTTAAAAAGCTAGTTGAAGAAAAATTTTCCATTCCGACATATATTGGAAATGACGTGGAAGTTGCAACAATTGGCGAAATGACATTTGGAGCAGGAAAAGGCTACAGTGACCTTTGTTGTATTTTTATTGGAACAGGGGTTGGTTCAACTATTGTGCAAGATGGAAAAATAAGAAGAGGCTATACAGGCTCAGCTGGTGAAATTGGGCACATTATTGTTGATTCAAATGGAAGAGTTTGTGGCTGTGGTGGAAATGGTTGTCTTGAAGCTTATGCATCACGAAGTGCAATTGAAACAAGGATTTTAGGCGCAATCAAAAAAGGTAGAAAATCAATAATCACAGACCTTTCAAAATTAAAATCAATCAGCACAAAACATATTAAACAAGCGCTTGATGCGCACGACGAAGTTGTGACAGCATATGTAAGCGAAGCAATTCAGTATCTTGGAATTGGCGTTGCAAGCATTATGAATTTCTACAATCCAGAACTTATTATATTGGGCGGCGGATTAATTCAAGGAATAGATGAGTTTTACATCCAGACAATAAAATCAGCAAGAGCT
This sequence comes from Candidatus Gastranaerophilales bacterium, assembly GCA_045578125.1. Lineage (GTDB taxonomy): Bacteria > Cyanobacteriota > Vampirovibrionia > Gastranaerophilales > Gastranaerophilaceae > RGIG1918. Next base: position 1,974 of record JAZNJP010000023.1, read on the forward strand.
AAATCGCTCCCAGTATGCGCACATTCAACAACATTCAAAAAAGCAGAGCTTGGTGATTACTCAGGAGTTGTTGGTGCTTCCCTTCTTCGATGGCGTGACAAATAATATTAAAATTTTTGTTATGACTATCTAAAGAAGGAGAAGAATTATGCATAAATATAAACGAAACGAAAAATACAACTTACCAACATCTGACGGCTTTTATGGCGAATTTGGCGGAAGATTTACACCGCCCGAAATGGACAATGTTTTAAACCAATTAGAAAAAGATTTCAACAAAGCATTCAGCGACGAAAACTTTTTAAATGAAGTTTACAAAACTCTTCAAGAAGTGTCAAACAGGCCAAGCC
>JAZNJP010000024.1:0-2118 GCA_045578125.1 Candidatus Gastranaerophilales bacterium
GACAAATGATTTACGTGATAAATTCCTTGCAAAAGAAGCGGTTTTTTACACAATAAACATAAGAACTTTTAATGCCCAAGACTTGAATGGCAACGACATTATTGAAGAAGAATATGGAGAAACGCGAGGCACTTTTATAAACGCTATTGATAAACTCGACTATATTAAAAGCCTCGGTGTAAATACTATTTACCTACTCCCAATAACCAAAACTGGAAAACTAAAAGCACTGGGCACAGCTGGTTCATTATATGCACTTGATAGTTTCAACGAAATAAGCCCCTATCTAGATGATAAAAATGATTCAAGAACAGTCGAAGAAGAAGCAAAAGAGTTTGTTGATGAAGCACATAAAAGAAATTTAAGAGTTGTAGTTGATATTCCTGCCTGCGGAAGTTACGACTTAACTCTTGCTAAGCCATCGCTCTTTATAAGAAACAAAAAAGAAAACACAATTACCCCTTCCGATTGGACAGATGTTAGGCTTTTCAAACTATATGAAGAAAAAAATAAATTAAATCCTGAACTTGTGAATGCTTACAAAAGCTTTGTTGATATGGCACAAAACATAGGTGCTGACGGAATTAGGGCAGATGTTGCAGGAATTAAACCTTATGAATTTTGGGAAGAGGTAATTTCTTATGCAAGAAAAAAAGATAGCAATTTTATGTTTGTGGCTGAAATTTCTGCAAGTTGGAAAAATCCAATTAAACCTTACGGTAAATTTGCAAGTATAGAAGAACTTCTCGACGCAGGTTTCGACGGTTTTTACTCTAATTTAGGCGAAATATCAAACATCGAAACAAAAAAAGAATTTACAAAAAAATTCTCTGTTGATGAAAAAATATTGAAAAAATACGAAGGAAGAAGAGCAGTTCTTGGAACATTCGCAACGCACGACCAAATTAGCCCAACACATAAAAATTCCAAAAATTATTGGGAGCAAGTGCTTTGGCTTAATTTAACTTTACCAATAAATAGCTACTTTCTAGATGGTTTCCCATCAGGCGATAAATTTGATTATAAATTTGAAAACAAAAAAGCAACAACAACAAGCACAGACGATGATTTTTATTTCTTGCACTCAGGAAAAATGGATATATTCAACTTCTCAAGACAACCTCTAAAAGAAGATAACGAATATATGCAATCATTTATGGAAGGAGCAAGGTTTAATAAATTAGCAGGTGAAATCGTCTCAAAAGGCAAATTCAAAAAACTTAAAACAAACTCTGATAAAGTTTTCGCCCATATGATGGAATATAGAGAAGATAGAGTTATAGCAATTGTAAATCTTGATAGAGAAAATGATGTAAAAGCAAAAATTGTTGTTCCAAAATTAAACAAAAAAAGTTATTTCTTAAAAGTAAAAGCATCTGACGCACCAAAAGTTAAAAGAAGAAGGATAATAACAAACCTTGAATCAGGCGAAATCCAAGTTTTTATATTTTCTAAAAGAAACAAAGAAGGAAAACTATGAAAAAAATTCTTCTTGTAATGCTTTTATTTTGCACGATTTTTAATATAGCACATGCAAGCGAGACCTCAGAAGATGCGATTTTAAAAAAACAAATTGCTCAAATGTTAATTGTGGGTTTTAACGGGAGTACCCTCACAAAAGATAACCCAATATACACTGATATTAAAGATTTAGGCATAGGTGGGGTTATTTTATTTTCAAGAAATGCAGATAAAACTCAAACAAAACTCCAAAAAAATATTCAAAATTTTAACCAACTCAAAAAATTAAATGAAGACCTGCAAAGTATTTCAGAAATTCCTTTGTTTATATCAATTGACCAAGAAGGTGGTTTTGTTTCAAGGCTAAGCCCAAGTTATTTTGTTATCTCAACGTATAGCGCAGGGTTTTTAGGGCAAAAAAATGATTTAAAATTCACACGAGCTGAAGCTGAAAAAACAGCAAAAACTTTGTCTCAACTTGGAATAAATATAAATTTTGCGCCTGTTGTTGACCTTGATTTAAATAAAAATTCAAAAATTATATCAGGGCTTAAAAGAAGCTATTCAAACAACCCAAAAATTGTTTCAGCACACGCAAAAGAAGTTATTTTAGCTCACAACAAATATGGGATTATAACAACTCTAAAACACTTCCCA
>JAZNJP010000025.1:0-4421 GCA_045578125.1 Candidatus Gastranaerophilales bacterium
CGTCAATATCGCCCGCTTTTAGTGCAGCATAAACGGGCTTATATTTCGGCACTAATTCATACTTAATTTTATAAATGAGCATTTGTCTCCATTGTGCGGGTGGAGTAATTGAAATTTCGCGCCAATAGAATTTTTGATTAAACATGTCCTGCAAGCGCTTTCTATCTTCTGTATCTAAGTCTGCAAAAGCGCTTTTTAGCGGGTTTTTATTCCAATCAAAATTATTACCCGCAATTAATTGCCCTAATTGAATAGTTAGTAGCGCGTGATATTCTGATACGGTGCTACATTCATTATATTGTTTAAAGCGTTCCATATTATCCCCTTAACATACCGTTAGCTTGTTCTTCGCTAAATCCAAAACTAGAGATTAAAATATTTCTCGCTTGCCCTTCGTCAAGAATATTATTTTTATAATTTTGTATTACGCCTAACATACTTGTTACTTGCGCTCCATTTAATTCTTTAGAGCTTTCTCCATTTTCTGTAGTAGCATTACCTTCAGTTACTAATGCGCCTTGTTTTTCTATATCGTTTAAATATGCCCAATTGTAACTTTCAACATCATCATTAAAATGAACTTCAATTTCTAAATTAAATTTTTTATTTAAAATAGTTGCTGCGGTTCGCCTTGCGTCTAGCGCGTCAAGCCGCTTTATTGTAGTAGGTGCGCTATTTGCTTTTGCTTCAGCTTCGATTAAGCGCTCACCTTTTTCAAAAGCCAAATGCTCAATGCCCAAAAATCGGTAAATCTCACGCCATATATTTTCCTTGCCAATAGCAAGTTCTGTACCTAAATAAGGTGTATTAGTACTTAACACTTCATAATGCAAATTATCCATTAAGCGATTATTGCCAATAATAGCAGGTTCGCCGCCTGCAACTTGCTTCATGAGGTTTACTAGTTCTAACTTCTTTTCTTCAGGTGCAGTAAATACCCAAGGGGTTTGTTGGTGTGTCAGGTTCACATCTTCCGTGCGCTCATAATGTGTTAGCTTGCGCGCTAGTAATTGTATTGTATTCCAAGGGTTTGAAAAGCTTTTGTTATCATAAATAATAACGCCATTTTCCCAATCTACATTAAAACTTGTTTCGCCGTTCAAACCTTGCGCACGCCACTCAACAGGCTCACCATACATATTTAGCTTGCTCATATTTACGCACATTAAACTAAGCCAAATGTCAGGTGTAGTTCTATCAAAACAAATAGTAGCAATGCCAGTTTTTAAAAGCGTTTGCTCTAAGAAGCGTTCATTGCACGTATCAGGCAAGCCCTCCCATTTAAAGCGATTAATAGCAAGGGATATAATCCACTCTAAATTTTTTATATAAGTGCGCTGGTTATAGTCTGAACTTTGCCAAAAATTTCCGTCAAACCAGCCCGCGCCTTTTGGTTTTCTATTTCTTTTACTCATATAAATAAAACCTTTATTCTAGGTTGAGAATATTCTAAGTTGTATTATATCATTTTATTGCGCATTGTAAAAAGCAAGTGCAGCTTCTTTCAATTCCAATAAATTAGCGTGCGCTTCATCTGCAAGCGCTTTTTCGATAGCTGCTTTTTCTTCAAAGTCTTTTTTCAATAGCGCATAAGCTTCTTGATACTGTTTTTCTTTTAACTTTCTTTCCGCTTTCCACTCAATTACAAACTCAGCTTCTTCAGGTGTAAGCTCATTTAGTGGCTTATCAATTAATTTATTAATATCTAATTCTTCAATAACTTGTTCTTGTTCTTCGTTTGTCATAATAACCACCTTTTTATAAACAAACTGTTTTGTTTATCATGAATTATAGATTTTCATATATTGAAGTAGTACCTATATATTCAGGTTTGCGCCAAATAGTCACGCCACCCATTAAGAAAAACCTTATTTCGTCCATGTGTTCGTCGCTCATATCTAAGCCATAAACCCATACATCTGAACATTTCCAATAGGTAAATTTAGGCATTAGATTAAAATCTTGAAAATCAATATATTTATTATAGGCGTAGCCATAACGCAAGAAATAATCCCCTGTGCGCTCAATTGCATCTTTATTTTGTGTGATAACATTAGCTACCATAGCAAGTGGTCTAGTGTTAGCTGTATCCCCATTTGCAAATTCACCAAATTCATAGGGCGTTTCAAGTGCAGCTTGATTAATTTGATTAGCAATCGCGCTATTAGCTGTAGCTAAATTTAAATTAGCAATACCGTCTGCAGTAGCTTTTTCTCTAGTAGCGTTTGCTTTCATCAAGCCAGCATTATTTGCGGTTTGTGTTGTGTTATTTAAATTGTTAGTATCCGTATTATCGTTATTAGTACTCAATTGCAAACCAGCTTTTTGATTTGAATTGGTATTACTTGCTGCTGTTTGCGCTTCATTTGCGTCAATTTGCACGTCTGCTTGTGAAGTAGTTAAATTGTTTGAAACTGCAGTTTGAGCTAAATTAGTAATACTGCCAATTGCGCCGCCTACCGCTCCCGCTATTGCGCCGCCTGCAATGCCTGCAGGGCCAAGCGCCACGCCCGCAGCTGCTCCACTTGCCGCGCTGCCTGCAATACCGCCTAAAGCGGAAATAGCTGCGCCAGCGTTTGCTGCGTCTACTTGATTGTTCGTAGTATCGCGTGTTACTTCATTAGATATATTCATCATGGCATTATTAAGAACAGTATCTTTATCTACACCTTGGATAATGCCTTGATTAGTACGCCTATTAATTTCACTATTAGTAGTATTTTGAACCGCTGTATTAGTGACGCTCATATCTGCGCTTGCGTCTGTATTTGTCTTTGCTGTAGCATTTGCATTTAAACTATTTGTATTATCGTTTGCTGCAGCTAGCGCTTGCTGTGCACGGTCAAAATGCGTAGCATAATCGTTTTGAACACTTGCGTTTTGAGTAATAGCAAAAGTAGGAATTTGCCATTGCGTCAGGTGCTCATACCACCGTCCGCTAAAGCTAAAGCTGTGTGATGAAACATTCCTAAATGTTAGTGTTTTACTAACATTTCCGCCTATTCCTGATATTCTTCCGTCAATATTAAGCCATGGGTAGGCTAAATTAAGTGACGTTTGCAAAGATAAATTGCCACTTGTTTCTTCAATTTTAACTAGAGTAATATTTCCTTTTTCATCTGTTAATTCTAATGCTGCGTATGGATAAGTGTACAATTTTGCTAAGTGTGCGTATTTGGAATTATAACCAAATTGAGATTTGCTTAAATCAATTAAATCTAAAGTGCTGTTCTTTGCCGCTATCCAATTGCAAGTAATGCCATTAAAAGTAAATTCGTTTCCAATGGTAATTAAATCAGATGAAATAAAGAACACGCATTTTATTGTTTGAATAAATTGCGGTGTGCTTGCATTACACGCACTAATAAAATTATTTAATTGGTTAGGCGCAATTGCAAAAGCATAAAAACTAGGCTGTCCGTCTTGTGTCTTATAGCCGTTTGGAGTATTCCACGTCCCCGCGCTTTTTGTCCCCCATGCTGCAGTAGGATTGCCGCTTGATACAATAATAGCTTTTATATTATTCTCATTTAGAACTAAAGCTGCAGAATGTGTTACTTTAGCTAATTCCCCAAAAGTAACATCAGGCTCAAGCAGCCCGCTATTATTTTCAATAGGATTTGCAAGATAATTTTCTACACTACTATTTGCAACAGGGTAATGCCCTTGCTCTAAATATAAGCCCTTAAATTTAATATGATTTATGTAGGTCTGCCACGTGTCGCGCTTAATGGTAGCTGCAGTAGCATTTACAGATAACATTTGAAAATTCCTGATAAACCAAAACCAACTAAGAATGCCACCATGTTCATAATTAACAGGAAATTCCGCGCTTGCTGCAGGTTCATAAGTTATCCAACAATAATTAAATTTCGCTACAATATCAAACGGCAGGGGTATTTTAATTTCTTCACCATTAAAAAATTCACGATACTTTGTTACCCACTTAAAGCCGTCAAAGCCGCCTTGCGCCCATTGTTCAGGCGTTTCAGCATAGCGCTTGCTTGCAAACCATTTGTCGCGCTCATTGTCATTTTCAAATTTAACTACATTGCCTATGCCAGTAATGGTACGTTGCCCTACATGCGCTTCACCCATATCCCATGGCACATTGCAGATATGAATTGTCATTTGCGCATTATCAAAACGCTTATAGTCGTAATCGTTCTTAAATGCGAACACGTCTACGGTATCTAAGTTTGGAAAATTTGTATCATCAAGTTTAGTAAAGTTCATTTATTATCCTCACATAAAAATAAAGGGGATAGTTTCCTATCCCCAATATTATAGCAGATTAAGAATAATTCTTATTCGCTAGCCGTAGTTGCATCTGGGTCGTCCGTATAAGTAATATATGGCTTTTCTTCAACAGGGCATTCTTTAGCGCCTGCGCTTTCAGCTGCAACAATAGTAGCAGTAGC
>JAZNJP010000026.1:0-7961 GCA_045578125.1 Candidatus Gastranaerophilales bacterium
ATTGGCATTTGTTGGGAAAAATTAAAAAATGACAAAATGGCGCTTAAGGCGTATCAAAAAGCAATAGAATTAAAACCAAACGAAATTGATTATATTTTTAATTTAGCCCTTGTGTATGAAAAATTAGGTGATTTAGAACAAGCTAAATATCAATTCAAAAAAGCAATTTGCATTGACCCAGAAGACTATAATTCTTTTTTCTGCATTGGTTGCATTTTTGTGAAAGAAGGCGATAGCCAAAATGCAATAAAGTGCTTTAAAAAAGCAATTCAATATAATTACAGCGATTATTTTGCTCATTTTTATCTTGCGCAAGAATATAAAAAAGTTGGGAATATCGAGCTTGCAATAGATGAATATAATAAAGTTCTAGAGCTTTCTCCAGATTATGCTTGGGCCTATTTTAACCTTGCGCAAATATATTATGAAATGGGCGAAATAACCCTTGCGATAAGAAATTTAGAAACAAGTCTTTCCAAAAATAAAAAAGACATAGAAGCGTATAAAATTCTTGCTAAAATTCATCTTCAAATTGGCAATATTGATACAGCAAAAGAAGTTCTGTTACATGGGCTTGAAAATCTTGAAGATAATGGTGATATTTATTATGCGTTATCTAAATGCGAAGAAAAGCAAGGCAATATCGAGGGGCGTCTTGAGTATCTTAAAAAAGCAATTGCTAATGTAACAAGCCTTACCTATAGTATAAATAAATTAACAAGCGAGCTTAAAAAATGTCAGAAACTCATTTAATTCAGGAAAAAATTCCCTTTGATGAGAATTTTGATAAATATTATATTGCAATATCTTCACTAACCGAAATTTCACCAGTTTTAAAAACTGCTTTGCTTGAATATTTCAACTTAAATCCAATTAATTTTATAAATTTAAGCGAAGATGATTTAAATTTGTTTGCTTCAAATTACCCTGAAATTAAAATACCAAGAAATTTTCTTGCAAAGATTAAAGAATTAGAAGTTGATAAAATTTATGATGAAGTAATTTCTTCTGGTTTTGATTATATTACAATTCAAAACGAAAATTATCCACATCTTTTAAAAGAAATTCAAGACTACCCTTGTGTTCTTTTCTATAAAGGAAAATATTCTCCTGAAATTTTTGAAAATACACTTGCGATAGTTGGTTCAAGACGCGCAAGCGAAAATGCTAAAAGTTCGCTAAGACGAATAATGTCTGGTATGCAAAATGTTCCATTAACAATTGTTTCTGGGCTTGCTTATGGAATTGACGCAACAGCACATCGCCTTGCACTTGAATTTAATTTGAGAACAATAGGTGTTATAGGAAGTGGACTAAATTATAAATACCCTTCATCTAATGATGATTTATACAGTGAAATTCCTGAAAATAATCTAATAATTTCAGAATATTTGCCTAATGTTCCGCCAATGAGTTTTCATTTCCCGCAAAGAAATAGAATTATCACAGGGCTTTCTCTTGGCACTCTTGTGGCTGAAGCCGCCCTTAAAAGCGGAGCTATGATTAGTGGTAACTTGGCACTAGAGCAAGGCAGGGAACTTATGTGTATTCCAGGGCTTATAACCAACCCTAATACTGAAGGAATTTATAAGCTTCTTAAATCTGGTGCTGGGCTTGTTACTTCAGCTGAAGATGTGTATGAATATCTTGGTTTTGATTTTTCTGCTGTTAAAAATGAAGTTGATCTTTCAGAAGATGAGAAAAAAATTGTTTTAGTTTTGCAACTTGAAGAACAATCGCTTGAAAATTTAGTTGAAAAAACAAAAATTGAACCTTCTCGATTAATGGTGCACTTGACAGGGCTAGAATTAAAGGGTTTAATAAAACAGACGAGGGGAAAATATTTTATTACGGATTAAAAATGTCAACTAAAAATGAAAATACCTTGGTGATTGTGGAGTCGCCTGCAAAATCAAAAACTATTAAAAAAATTTTAGGTTCAAATTATACAATTGAAGCAAGTTATGGTCATATTAGAGATTTAGCACCAAAAGGGCTTGGTTTTGATATCGAACATAATTTCGAGCCAACTTTTGTGATTATTCCTGAAAAACAAAAAGTTGTAACTCAACTTAACAAGCTTGCAAAATCAGCAGATACTGTTCTTCTTGCATCTGACCCTGACCGTGAAGGAGAAGCAATTGCATGGCACATTAAAGAAGTGCTTAAAGTTCCAGAATCAAAAATCCGTAGAATTGTTTTTAACGAAATCACCCCAAAAGCTGTGCGTGAAGCTGTTGAAAACCCTCATGAAATTGACATGTTAAAAGTTGAAGCACAAAAAACTCGTCAAATTCTAGACAAGCTTGTTGGTTTTAAAATCAGCCCAATTCTTTGGGAAAAATTAAAAAATTTCAGACTTTCAGCAGGTCGCGTGCAATCTGTTGCGCTCAGAATTATCTGCGAGCGCGAAGATGAAATCGATAAATTTGTTCCTCAAGAATATTGGAAAATAGTTGCAAATCTTGAAAAAGATAACTTCCCATTTACAGCTGAACTTCAAAGAATCGCAAAAGGCTCAAAAGATGAAAAGCTTGAAATTAATTCAGAAGAAGAAGCACAAAAAATTCTTAAAGAACTTGAAGGTGCAACATATAAAGTTAAAAAAATTGCAACAAGAAATACGCAAAGAAAACCTCAAGCTCCATACATCACATCAACTCTTCAAAGAGAAGCAAGTTCTCGCTTGAATTTTGGTGTTCAAAAAACAATGCAAGTTGCTCAAAAGTTATATGAAGGTATTGAACTTGGTGAAGATGGTGCAGTTGGTTTAATTACATACATGAGAACAGACTCAACTCGTGTGTCAGATGATGCTGTTTCTGCTGCAAAAGAGTTTATAACATATAACTATGGTGATAAATATTATCCAAAAACTCCGAATTCATATGAAGCAAAGAAAAAAGCAAATGTGCAAGACGCGCACGAAGCAATAAGACCAACATATATTGAAAAAACTCCTGAGAGCATTAAAAAATTCTTAACCCCTGAGCAATTTAAGTTATATAAACTTATTTGGTCTCGTTTTATGGCTTCTCAAATGGAATCTGCAGCAGTTAAAAATATTACAATTGATATTGATGCAGATGGCTATATCTTTAAAATTGGTTCTTCAAAAGTTGAATTTGATGGTTTCTTAAAAGTTTATACCGATGAAGAAGATGAAGCCCCACCCCAAAAACACCCAGATTTAAAAGAAGGCGATGTTTTGGATTTCATTTCTCTTGATTCAACTCAGCACTTCACGCAGCCGCCTGCTCGATATTCGGAAGCAACACTTGTAAAACAACTTGAAGAATATGGAATAGGCAGACCTTCGACTTACGCTTCAATTATTACTAAAATCCAACAAAGAGGCTATGTGGAAAAGCTCGAAAAAGCTCTTAAGCCAACAATTCTCGGGCGCACAATTTGCACTCAATTACTTGAGCACTTCACAAAAATTATGGATTATAAATTCACTGCTGATATGGAGCTTAAGCTTGATAACATTGCAGATAACAAAGCTGACGGTGTTAAAGTTTTGAATGATTTTTGGAAACCATTTGAAAAAACTCTAAATGCAGCGCAAGAAAATATGGGTGCTGTTGTTATTAAAGCAGATGTTAAATGCCCAAATTGCGGTCGCGATATGGTTGTTAAAACAAGTAGATTTGGGAAACAATTCCTTGGTTGCTCAGGGTATCCTGAATGCAAAACCATGATGCCATACGGCGAAGGTAAAGTTGTTGAAAAAACTCCAGATGAGCCATGCGACGTTAAATGCGAAAAATGCGGTGGCGAAACAGTAATTAAGACTGGGCCATACGGCAAATATTATCAATGTTTAAATGATAAATGCAAGGCAAGAAAAGGTATTGTTGTTTCATCTGGTGTTGTTTGCCCTAAATGCAAAGAAGCTGGACGAGATGGCGAGCTCATTCAAAGAAGGTCTCGCTATGGTAAATATTTCTGGGGTTGCTCTAAATATCCAGATTGCGACTTTGTTGTTTGGTCTGAACCAATAAAGGAAAAATGCCCAGATTGCGGAAGTATTTTAGTTAAAAAATTCCTAAAAAAAGGTAATTTTTATGCTTGCTCAAATAAAGAGTGTAAATATACAAAACCAATGCCAGATGAGGAGTAAAAATGACATATAAATTTGCCATAATAGGTTTTCCGATAAAACATTCACTATCGCCTGTAATTCAAAAAGCAGCGCTAGAATCTGTTGGGCTTGATGGCACGTATGAAATTATCGAAACTCGTCCAGAGAACTTGGTTTCAACTGTCAAAACCCTTAAATCCCAAGGTTATAATGGCTTTAACGTAACTATTCCTCATAAAGTTCCAATCACGCTTTTTTTAGAACAATTTGATGATTATGCGAACGTGACGGGTTCTGTGAATACTGTTAAAATCACAGATGAAAAGACTCTATATGGATATAACACAGATGTATATGGCTTCATTCGTGCAATTCCGCAAAATCTCAGCCTTCAAGGTTCGACAGTTGCTGTAATGGGAACAGGTGGTGCTGCAAGAGGTGTTTGTGCTGCGCTTCATCAATTAGGTGTGCAAAGAATTGATATGTATTCAAGAAATGTTGCAGATTCGCACATTGATGTTGAAGGAATTAGAACTCGCTTTAAAGATTTAAAAGTGAATTTATATCAATATCAAATGCTCTATAATCTAAATATCTATAAAATGGTTGTAAATACAACTCCAATAGGTATGGCTGGGCATAGCCAAGGTACATCAATTCTTACGGATGAAATCGTTGCCACATTGCCTCCTGAAGGCTATATTTATGATATTATCTACACTCCATCTAAAACGGAACTCATAAAACAAGCAATAAGGAATGGAAGAAAATATATCTCTGGGCTGGATATGCTTATTTATCAGGGCGCTAAGGCATTCGAGATATGGACTGGCAAAACTCCCGACATTGATAAAATGAAAATTGCTGCACTAGAATATTTGTCATAATTTTTCTAGACTATTTTTATTTTTCTTATATAATAAGAAATGTAAATATTTACTAAGTCAAGATTATGAAATGTCCGAAATGTAAAACGGAAGTAAACCCCAAAGAAGCGATTTGCCCCAATTGTAACACTCATTTAGTTGTTACTTGTCCTCGTTGTGGTTCAAAAACAAGGATAGGTTCGTCGTCTTGTTCTAAATGTAGTTTTGTGTTTGTTAAATTCTGCGAAAGTTGCGGTAGCGCAAATTATTTGAGTGCAAAACAATGCAGAAAATGCTATCAAGAGTTCAAAGAACAGGAAGAAATTCAAGAAGAAATTGCTTCTGCTCCTCAAGAAGCGGAGCAAGAACAGCAACAAACACAAATTGCCCCAGCTGTTAAAGAGATTCCTGAAATTGATGAGGAAATTAAATCTAAACCAAAAGAAGCAACCCAAACTTTCCAAGTGTTTGTAGATTTCATTAATCTTGTTCATACTTTCACAAAGTTTAAAGATGTTGAATTTAAAGAAAAAGTCATTTTAAATATTCGTGCAGCCATTAAAATCGCTTTTGGTGTGCCCTCTGACTTTGTTCCGCCAAATTTTGCTCACTTTAAAGTTACATATAAAAAGAATGTGCAAATTTCTAAAAAAATCTCTAAATTTAAAGCTGAAATGCAAAAATTTAACGACATTTTGCAAGAAACCTTGGGTGAGCGCATTTTGTATAAAATCATAATTGCCGAAGATGATAAAAAACAATTTAAAAACATAACCCAGAATAAACAATCTGGCAATAACTTTGATGTTATTGTGACTAATGCTTTGTATGATGCTCTAAAGTGGGAAATGAATTTAATCAAAATTTCTCCTGAAGCATATAAAATGATGCTTTTTGAAGATATTAAACGAGATAATAATTCAAAAAAAGTCTCGGACACTAAAGCACTTGAAACTATTTCCAACATTTTAAAAGAAAGAGATAGTGCAATTTCTGTAATTTCTGTGAGTGCACCAAGAGGTGTTGGTAAAACTTATCTTGCAGATTGCTTGCAAACAAGTTTTTCATCAGATGATATCTTATTTCTTCGTGGTCGTTGCACGGCACTTACGCAAATTAGTCCAATCGGGCTTGTTCAAGATATTTTTATCACTTTGTTTAATCTTTCTTTCTTATCTAGCAAACATGAAAAGAAATTAAAAGAAATTAGAAATATTTTACAAAAAGCAATTTCTAGAAACCCTGATATCACAAGCGAACAAATAGATACCCTCATAAATCTCTTATATCCTGTTCGTGAAGATATTTATGAAAATATTCATGCGAATAAAGCAAAAACTTTCCAAGATTTAAAAATAATTTTAGATATTATAAAATCTGGCAACCGTGTTGTTATGGTTGTTGATGATTTTGATTTGATTGATGAAACAAGTTATGAATTTATTAAATTCTTAATAGAAACAGGTTTCTTTAAAGATGGTTCAAAACTTATTCTTCTGTATCGCAGAGATGGTTCTGTTTTGAATTACATAAACACAGACAAGCTCGATAAACACGAAGTTTTAGATGTTGTGCTTGCGCCTATTTCACTTTCTCAAATGAGAGATTTTCTAGTTGATAAATTCAACCCTGAAAAAACAATACCTGATATTGTTTTAAGCCAAATGATAAACAACGCTGGCGGAAATTTTGCATATTTAGAACAAGCCCTATCTCACCTTGTTGATATGGAAATTGTGTCAAATGATGCTGACGCGCTTGAGTTTGATAGGAAATATTCTGACTATTTCATTCCTCCAACGTTTGATGAAATTCTAAAACAAAGGTTTGTTCTTTTAAGGGAAAACTCCCTCAATGCCTTTAAATTACTTGGGCTTGCTTCATATCTTGGTGGCAAATTTAATAAAAATTCAATAATTAAAACACTTCACTTTAATGATGAAGAGTTCGATGAATACGCGCAATTCTTAATCGACGCCAATTTTATAGTTAAACTATATAAAAACACATATGCGTTTAAAAACAATCTTGTATGGACTTATATTTACGATTTTGCAAAAAACGATAGCTTGCTTGAAGATTTAGGCAGGGAATTTTTAAATAACATTATAAACTCAACTGTTGCAACGCCAACAATTAAAGCACTGCTTGCGCAAAACACTGGAGATAAAAAACTTACATTTGACCTCTGGACTCAAAGTCTCAAAGTTGCATCATATATTGGCGACATCGGGCTTTATATTACTTCTCAAAAGCAAAGTTTTGAAAATATAACTCAAAATCATAAAGACTATGATGTGACAAGAAAAAATATTTCCGAAAGACTTGGTAAACTTGTTTACACAAAAAACCCTCATGATGGCATTAACTATTTAACGAAAGCAATTAATTTTGCCGAATCAGATAATAATATTCCAAAGGTTGTTGAACTTACTGGATATTTAATTACAAGTGCATCAATTATTCAAAATTATCACGGTGTGATTGAAGCAGTTGATAACATTTTAAAAATTTACAAAGGACCCAAATTCACCCTTGAACGTGCACTTATTAAATCAAGAAAATTAAACGCACTTAATTGTATTGGCGATTGGGAAGAAGTTGTTTCTATTGTAAATAATGAAATTACCCCAATTTTCCAAGAATACCTCAAGAGGCCAAAGAAAATTGATTTTGCAACATATAAAGATATCTATAATACTTGGATGTTTGCAAACATTGCTCTTGCGCTTGCATACACTTACCAAGGTAATGTAGTCGCAACTGAACTTTTAGCAGATATTGAAAAAGAATTATTTAAGTCTAAAAAATCTTCAGATAAAAACGATAATATCGATATCAAAATAGAGTTTTTAATTGTTCGCGCGTTCAATTACTCGCTCCATGGTGCGCTTCAAATGTCTGATGAAATTTTACAAAACATTGTGAAAAATTATTCTTGGGCAATAAAAGATCCGCTTGTTGTATCAAAATGGAATTTTGTTGACATAGTTAATAAAATTATCGCT
>JAZNJP010000027.1:0-1622 GCA_045578125.1 Candidatus Gastranaerophilales bacterium
CTCTAACCGCAATACTTTTTTGTCCTTTTTCGATGTTTTCGCCTTCGTAAACATCGAATACTTGAACCGATTTAAATATTGTTTTATCTGTGCATTTTTTAATTACTTTTTCGATATCTGCATAGTTGGTTTCAGCTGAAACACCAAAGGCTATATCTCTTTGAACACCTTGTGTTTGTGGAAGTTGTTTGTATTTAGTTAAATTTCTGTTTCCAGCTGCAATAACTTTGTCTAAATCAATTTCAAATACAAAAATATCTTGGTTGATTTTCATATCATTAAGTAAAAGTGGATGAATTTTTCCAACGTAACCAACCAAATCACCTTTTTTGCCTAAAAGCTCAATGCGAGCTGATTGCGCTGGGTGCATATAAGCAGGTGCTCCTTCTTTATCATTTGCGTAAACAATTCTGTTTGCAATTTTTAATTCTGCAAAAAGATTATCTAGCGCACCTTTTGCAAGGTAGAAATCGTTTTTGTGCTGCATGTTCCAGAGTTCGTTATTAACATTGCCTAAGATAGCACCCGATAATTTCGTTGTTTCTTGAACTCCTGAATTTGATTCATCTGCAACTGACACTATTTCATAAATTTTTCCTATTTCATAGAATCTGAAGTTTTTATTTCCGAAATCAAAATTACTTTTAATTGTTGCAAGCAAGTTTGGAATTAAGCTTTGACGAAGCGTTGTGTGTTCTTCGCTTTTTGGATTTGTAACTCGAACAGATGTTTCATCATTAAGTTCTGACCTATATTGTTTGCATAAATTTTTTCCAACAAGAGAAGATGTCATAATTTCGTCATATCCCATGCCGAGGAATAATTCGTTCACTTTTTTCAATGCTTTTTCTTCGTATGTAATGTTTGCGCCTTCAGATAGTGGTGGAATTTCGGGTGCAATTTTTTCAAATCCATAAATTCTTGTAAGTTCTTCAATAAGGTCGATTTCTCTTGTGACATCAACTGCTCTGTGACTTGGAACTTTAAATTTTGCAGCAAGTTCGTTTTTGCCAAGCAATTTGAAACCAAGGTTCTCTAAAATTGGAATATAGATGTCTTGCCCAATTTCAATGCCCATAATTCGCTCTATTTCAGAATTTCGAAGAGTGATATCAAGTTCAGGAAGTTTGTTGTTGCCTGTTTCAACTATTGTTTCAAATTTTCCGTCTGCATATTTTAAAATAAGTTCAATTGCTTTTAAAAGGGCAGGTTTTACTATTTCAATATCCACTCCTCTTTCAAATCTTGCGCTTGCTTCAGAACGATATCCAACTGAACGAGCTGATTTTCTGTTTGTGTGTGGTGTAAAATATGCAGCCTCAAGCGCTAGATTTTTAGTGTTGTCATCAATTTCTGAGTTGTTGCCACCAAAAACACCTGCCAAGCAAACACCTTTGTCTTGTGTTGCAATAAGAACAGAAGCTGGTGTTAATTCTCTTTCGATGTCATCTAAAGTAGTTAATTTTTCACCTTCTTTAGCGTATCTAACGCATAGGTAATTGTTTAATTTGTCAAAATCAAATGCGTGAAGCGGTGCGCCAAGTTCAAGAAGAATATAGTTTGTAATATCTACAATGTTATTAATTGGGCGCATGCCAGATGCAATAAGTCTTCTTTGCATA
>JAZNJP010000028.1:0-2596 GCA_045578125.1 Candidatus Gastranaerophilales bacterium
CCTGTGGGCCTGACACTGTGGGCTTTCCCTGATTAGGAATGTTGGTCATCAGAATATTGGCATTGGCAATCTGCTTGGTGTTTCTGCAATTCGCATGTAATTTCCAGCTCATCGCATACGCTTCCTTGCGAAGTTTCTTTATCATCGCATCAAGCTGAGCATAGGAGTTGAAGATATTCTGGTTCGGATCATAATAAATCGCCCATGTTCCGTCGCCCAATCCATCCTGAACAATTCTGTCAATACACTCCAGGTAGGTGTCAGTGAGCAAATCCTGTCCTTCATCAATGATTACCAAATCATACGCAGGAACATCTTCTGCCGCCATAAAAGTTACAGGCAATTCTTTCTCATAAAAATGCTGACTCAGATTCGGAGACCACTCAATACCGCAGGTACGCATCATGAATGCATGAAGTGTAACCGCTTCAATATAGACATTGTCTTTTTCGAACTGGTACTGCACATACTGCGCAATATTGTGGTTGAAACAAAGGTAGAGTACGCTGTTTCCTTCCCAATACGCTCTACGTGCCTGCTCCATGGCAATCAGTTTTTTGCCTGCACCTTGTGTATTTTCTGAGTTTTTAGATATTGCTTCGGCTAATTTTTCGCTTCCTTCTACTATATTTCCTATTGTTCCACCAGGAGTTGTTGTTTTTATTGCTTCCATTGTAGCTGTAACGGATTCAGCTCCAATTTCTTTGATTAATTCTTTCGTATTTTCACCAATTTGTTTTGGGAGTGCACCTCTTAATTCTTCGATAACTTTTGCTGCACTTTCTTTATTTGCAAGCTCTGCAACGATTTCTTCTGATGACAATGTTTTGACTAACTTTTCAAGTGCTTCTACTGTTTGTGGTGCTACTTCTTTCATGCTTTCTTCCGAAGCGGTTCTTATGGCAGCAGTTTCTTTTTCAAGCATTTCTATTATTTGTGCATGTTTAGTTTTGTCTGCAAGCTCTTCGCATAATTTATCTATGTCGATATTATTTTTAATCGATTTAATAATTTCTTGTGCTTCAGGTGATAACACCCTGAAAATATCTTCTGCCACCTCGCTAGCACTACTGTTGATTATTTTAGTGTTGTTTAGTGGAATACTTTTTCTTAAGATTTCTTTCAATCTAGTGGCTGTTTCAGGTTCTATTTCTGCGAGTGCATATCTTATATCTTTTGTTGCCGCACCCATTTCTTTTGTTGTTTTGTTTGCTTCTTTGATGAGTTCAATAACCTTTGGCATATCTTTTTCTAAAATTTCAATATCTGCTCTTACGTTGTTTGGCAAATCAAGTGCTTTAATTTCATCTAACATTGCAGTATAGTCAAATTCTGAAACTATCTTTTTGGCATCTTCCATATTTGGCATGTGCTTTTTAATAACTGCGCCAATGGCTTCTCTTGTTTCGGGGTTTGCAATTTCTTCTTTAAGCACATTTATATTTTCAGAAATTATGTTGTAAGTGCTAGTTGCATTTGGATATAGCTCCATTGCCTGATTTATTGCTAGCCCTAATGCTTCTTGCGCATTTTTAATTGTGTCTGTGCCGATTTCTCTTAGTCTTTTTACCACTTCAGGGTTTGTTAATTCTTCTTTAATTGCAGTGTTTGTTACGCTATTAAATATTTCGTTTATTTTTTCAGCTGTTTCTGGGTATGCTCCCGCAATAGCCTCTTTTGCTTTATCTATAAATTGCGTAATTCCAAGATCTTCTTTTACTGCGTCAGCAAGATCTTTTTTTAGATTAGGGTATTTTTCACCGAGTTTTGCAGCAATGGATGCCTTAAAATTTTCATTTGAGAATAAATCAGTAATTTCTTTAGTTGTTTCGCTTGGTCGCAATATCGCATCCTTGGTTGCATCTGCCAGCTTTGCAAATTCAATAGCTACTTCTTTTGTGTCCTCAACCATCTTTTTGGCTGGTTTTACAACCTTATTTACTTTGTGTGCGCCAATGCCTGCGCCTGCTGCACCAATTCCTGTGCCAATAATTTCTGGAGCATAATTTGCTACAAGATTATCTTTTGTTGCGCGAACTTTTTCTTTTGCTTCTGGTGTAACCTCTGGGACTTCCAATTCTTGTTTTGTTGGAGATTCTGTTTTTTTCATCTCTTGAGGTTTTATCGCACCAACATTTGTTCCAATTTTTTCAATAGCCATTTTTTTGCTCCTTTATTTTGACACCAACTAAACGTTTATGAATGGTAAAAAATGCCTAATGTTTACAAAAATTTACATTTATCTATTGAAAAAATCGTGAATACAATCTGAAATTTTTTCTATTTCTGCCTCGCCAAGTGCTGGATATACTCCAACCCAAAAAGTGTTATTCATAATAAAATCTGCTACAGGAAGTTTTTTGTAGTCTTCTTCTGTAAGTGTTTTAGAATTTAATATAGGGGAATTCCCAATTCTTAAGTTAATGTTGTTTTCAACAAACATTGGTTGTCTTAAAATATTTCCAGCAAAAAGTTCTCTTGTTCCTATGTTGTTTTTTTCTAAATATTCAACAAGTGCTTGCTTTGAAAATTTGTTATTTTCTTTAATTGAAATTAAATATCCAAACCATGAATTTTTACATTCCTTGTGTGTTTT
>JAZNJP010000029.1:0-2752 GCA_045578125.1 Candidatus Gastranaerophilales bacterium
TTTTTTATCTCTTCCAGCACCTAATAACTTGCAAGCCTTTGCCACTTCAACAGCCTCTAGCGTTTCAACATAACCGGATTTATCTGCATGTAATTCAAATTTATTCTCGCAAGATGCAAATTTTGCATAATCTTCAAGACAATCTGGATTGCCATTTTGCTCTATTATAATTTCTTTTAATTTGGCTAACGCTTCGCCTGATTGAATTTTAGAATTTAAAAGTTCGATTCCTTCTTCTCTTGTTTTAACTTTATCCGATGCAAGCAATGTAATTAGCGCAATTTCAAAAATAACTTCTTTAAGGTCAGGTGTCATATTCCCTTTCAAAAACTCAATGCACTCAATAACTTCTAGCGCATTACCTATATTTTGACCTAAAGGTTGCTCCATCGATGTGATAACCGCAGAAACCTTTCTATTTAATTGTTTTGCAATATCAATCATCAAAGTTGCAAGCTCTTGCGCTTCTTCTTTAGTTTTAATAAATGCACCTGAACCATATTTCACATCAAGCACAATAATATCAGCGCCTGAAGCTATTTTTTTAGAAATTACAGAAGAGCAAATAAGTGCTTTATTATCAACTGTTGCAGTAACATCTCGAAGCGCATAGATTTTGCCATCTGCAGGTGTTAAATTTGGGCTTTGTGAAGAAATAGCACAACCAATTTTTTTAATTTGTGCCATAAATTTTTCAGCAGATAATTGCGGATTAAAATTTGGAATTGCTTCAAGTTTATCAATTGTGCCACCAGTAAGCCCTAAGCCTCTACCTGATAACTTCGCACAAACAACGCCACATGACGCAAGTAATGGAATAAGAGCGAGAGTAACTTTATCGCCAACACCACCTGTTGAGTGTTTGTCTGCAACAACATCTGAAATATGAGAAAAATCTAAAATTTCGCCACTATTTACAAACGCTTCTGTTAAATATGCAGTTTCTTCAATGTTTAAGTCTTGGAAACAAACAGCCATAAGCCAAGCAGACATTTGGTAGTCTTCAATTTCACCTGAAACAAAGCCATTTACGATGAAATTAATTTCTTCTTTTGTGTGCGCTAAACCTTGTTTTTTCTTTTCAATAAGGTCAACTACTCTCATATCTACTCCTTAAAAAATGTGCTGCATTCTTTCTTTTTTTGTTTCCATATATCTGCCATTATACTCATTGATTTCAGGCTTTATGGCAACTCTATCTTCAATTTCTAACCCATAACCTTTAAGTGCAATGATTTTTGTTGGGTTGTTAGTTATCAGTTTAAATTTTTTGTAGCCAATGTCAAGCAAAATTTGCGCACCAACTCCATAATTTCTAAGGTCTGGTTTAAAACCAAGCGAAATATTGGCATCAACTGTATCTTGCCCGCACTCTTGTAATTTATATGCTTTAATTTTATTCACCAAACCAATTCCACGACCTTCATGGTGGCGCATATAAACAAGAGCACCTTTTCCATATTCTTCAATCATACGAAGCGCGCTATGTAATTGAGAATTACAGTCGCATTTTAGACTATGAAAAATATCCCCTGTTAAACATTCACTATGAACACGAACAAGCGGGGTCTTATCTTCCCCATCATCTTTCACAAGTGCTACATGTTCATGCCCTGTGATTTTATTTGTATAGCCATAAATCATAAAATCACCAAACTTTGTTGGAAGATGTGCTTCTGCTTCGCGTATCACAAATTTTTCTCTGTTTAATCTATATTCTATAAGGGCTGAAACGGTGATGAATTTAATATTATATTTTTTCGCAAATTCAAAGAGTTCATCTCTTCTCGCCATATGCCCGTCAGCATCCATTATTTCGCACATAACACCAGCTGCTTTATGTCCTGCAAGGCGAGCCATATCAACCGCTGTTTCTGTATGCCCTGTGCGCTCTAAAACACCTCCATCTTTAGCAACGCACGGAAACAGGTGCCCAGGACGACGAAGATCATAAGGAGTCACATTATCTGAAATTGCAACTTCAATTGTTTTTGCTCTATCGAACGCACTAATGCCTGTTGTAACGCCATATTTTTCGGCAGCATCAATGCTAACTGTAAAGGCTGTTTTCATCTCTTCGCTATTTCTTTCAACCATTTGCGGAAGCTCAAGCCTTTGAGCTATTTGAGAAGAAATTGCAAGGCAAATAAGCCCACGGCACTCACTTGCCATAAAATTGATTATTTCAGGAGTCGCAAATTCTGCAGAGACTATTAAATCGCCTTCGTTTTCTCTGTCTTCATCGTCTGCAACGATTATCGGTTTACCTTCTTTAAAATCTTTTATTGCTTCTTCGATTGTATTAAACATTAAAATCCATTCTCCCTAAGAAAATTTTCATCAATTTTTGTTTTTTTAGTGTTCCCAACAAACTTTTCGATATATTTTGCAAAAATATCAAATTCAATGTTTACAAAATCCCCTGTTTTCAAACAAGAAAGGTTGGTGGTATCAAGCGTATGAGGAATTAAATTCACTTCAAAATAATCATCCCCACATTCAACCACAGTAAGGCTTATTCCGTTTATGCAGATTGACCCTTGAGGAATAATATATTTTGTATCGCATAAAAATCTATATGCTTTTGAATTTCCTAAATCTTTAATTGAGGAAAGTTTCGCAACAGTATCAATATGCCCTGATACTATATGCCCGCCAAATCTTGAATTTGCCATCATTGCACGTTCAAGGTTAACCAACTCACCTTTTTTTAAATTCCCAAGGTTTGTAAGCTTTAGGGTTTGGGGCATTA
>JAZNJP010000030.1:0-2229 GCA_045578125.1 Candidatus Gastranaerophilales bacterium
CTCTTAGGAAGACAAACTGGTAAGACAACTCCTTGGCTCACAGAACGACATGGCTACGATCCGACTTCAAATCAACTATTAAATTTTCAATTTTATGAGGCGGAGTGCGCTGCACATCTTGTGCCTCATTATTCCGAAAGCAACACCGTTGCTTTCTCCACTGTCACATAGCACACAATTTTCGTGCCACTACGACAAATCAACTATTAAATTTTCAATTTTATGAGGCAGAGTGCTCTGCACATCTTGTGCCTCTTTATTCCGAAAGCAACACCGTTGCTTTCTCCACTGTCTTATAGCACTCAATTTTCGTGCCACTAGACAAATCGAATATTAAACTTTCAAATAATTAAACAAGAATAATCTCTCTTGTCTCAACAAAATAAATCATACCATAAAATTTAAAAAATCAATATAAATAAACTTCATATCCACAAGGCTAGCTAAAAACCGCCCACATAACTAGCTTTGGTGGCTAATTTATTTTTTTAGTTCAAGTAATATCCTAAACTTAAACAAGTCAAGGAGTGGAATAAATGAACAGTATTATCAAAAATTTTATACAAGCACCTGTAATTAAAATGGAAAGATTAGATAATTTTTTCATAGAACTTTCAAAAAAAGCCTGCAATATGAAATGCAAGCACTGCTACATTCCAAAAAATAGTTTCACAATGGAAAAAGATTTTTTGGAAATTAAAAAAATCAAAACTGCCCTGAAGCAAATTAAAGACTTAAATGTCAAAATGATATATCTAACTGGCGGAGAACCAACAATTCACCCTGATTTTAATCAAATAATAAGGCTTTGTTTGAAGATTTCTTCCGTGTGTATTATCACAAACGGACAAACAATTAACGAGAAAAAAGCTCGTTTTTTAAAAAAAATTGATAACGAAAGCTCCTATGAAAGCATTTATGTAATTAGCTTTGAACATTTTGAAGAAGCAAAAAACGATATGCTAAGAGGCCGAGGAAGCTTTAGAAAAGCAGTGAACGCTCTTTCTTGCCTTATAAAATATGGCTTCAACCCAATTGTCCAAGTGACAGACTATTACAAAGAAAGCAAAGATGTGCTTTTGGAAGGATTTAGCGAAATCTACAAAAAACTCGGTGCAGAATTTGAAGATATAAATCTCAAAATTACACCTTATTTTTCAAAAGAACACACAATTGGCGAATATAAATTCGACCCGCCAAAAGCAGACCCCGAAAAACTAGACTGTGCAACATCCAGAATTTTCACAAATAAAGGAGTTTTTGCTTGCCCAATATTATCTGGTGATTTTAGAGCAAGAATGGGAACTGATATGTCAGATTTTTCTCGCAAATGCGCAGCAGACACAAAAATGTGCACGCAATGTATTGAATTTGGCGCAAAAGCATTCAGTGCAAATTGGATTTAGCTCTATTTTTCCTTAGCAATAATATTTTTAACATCATTAATTAAAAGCGAAAGTTCTTTATCAGATTTCATAGCTTTAGCAATTTTTTCATAACAATAAAGAATTGTTGTATGATTTTTCTTAAAGTCTTTCGCAAGCTCAGGAAAAGAATTTTCCGTTATTTCTCTTGAAAGGTAAATCGCAACTTGCCTTGCAAGAGAAATATTTTTTGTTCTTTGCATGCCTTCAATATCTTTAATCGAAACTTTAAAATATTTAGCACACACTGCAATAATATCTTTTACGGTTACAGTTTTTAGGTTCATATCGCATTTTAAAATTTCTCTTGCCTTTTGAATATCAATATTTTCGCCACAAATGCTTGCATAAGCGCTCAATTTGTTATAAGCTCCTTCAAGCTCTCGCACGTTATTATCAAAAGTTGAAGCAAGGAATTTTATTACATCTTCATCTAGAAGATAATTTGTTCTTGCGCCATATTTTTTCAAAATTTCAATTCTTGTTTCATAATCTGGAACAGTAATTTGAACATTTAAGCCCCATTCGTAGCGGCTTTTTAGCCTATCTGAAGTTTTAGTAAACTCTTGAATTGGGCGGTCTGATGCAAAAACTATTTGTTTTCCTGCGTGGAATAATGTATCAAAAATGTTGAAAATTTCTTCTTCCGTACGTTTTTTACCTTCAACAAATTGAATATCGTCAATTAAAAGAACATCAACATTTCTGTATGTATCCCTAAATTTTTTCATCATATATGTTGTGTCTTTAACGCTTGAAAGACTCTCCACAAGTTGATTCATAATTGTTTCAGCTTTAACATATT
>JAZNJP010000031.1:0-10286 GCA_045578125.1 Candidatus Gastranaerophilales bacterium
TCCAGACATCACAATTTTTACATTTTCTAATTCTTTTCCAACCACCTTAAGCGCATTTAAAACGCCAGCAGACACAATGATTGCTGTTCCATGTTGGTCATCGTGAAAAACTGGAATATTTAATTTTTCAATTAATTTTTCTTCAATTTCAAAACATCTTGGAGCAGAAATATCTTCTAAATTAATCCCAGCAAATGAATTTTCAAGCAAATCTGCAATTTTTATAATTTCATCAGGAATTTGTGTTCTGACGCAAAGCGGCATAGCGTCAACATTTGCAAGTGATTTGAATAATGTTGCTTTCCCTTCCATAACGGGAAGCCCAGCTTCAGCACCAATGTTGCCTAGCCCTAAAACCGCTGAACCATCGGATAGAACCGCAACAGGTTTTCTGATTTTATCTTCATTTTGAATATAAATTTTGGTTTCAATAACTCCGCCAAAAATCTCGCGAAGTTTAACTGGTTCTAATTCTTCAGGGTTTTGAATAAAGCAATTTTTTGATTGAGTTGGAATATCACAATCAGCGTCATACTCGCCACCTTCAATTAAAACTTTATCAACGCCCATAAAATTAGGCATTATGTTATCTATTACAAACTCAAGCTCCTTGCTTGAACACTTTTTAACCTCTAGCGGGTAAGCGTCAAGAGAGTATTTTCTTTTTAAATGAATTGCACGACGAAGAGAAGTTTTGTAATTGTTTGAAATTACTGCAATTGAATTTGAGCGATTTGTGAGGTCAAAAACTCTATCAAGATTATCCTTAATTTCAAGAGAACTTTTAGCGACAGATGGAGTGTAAACAAGCGCTAAAATTTCTTTTGAATTTATTTCAATTTTTGGGATAATTTCAATATTTTCAAGCATTATCTAACCTTGTTTTCTTCGCCTTTGATAAGTCTTTTAATGTTTTCTCTGTGCAAGTAGATAATATAAATTGCGCCAAGAGCACAATAAACAATATAAGAAATTGGTTGTTTGAATACATGCATTAAAATTGGTGCGCAAGAAACGGCAATGATTGAACCGAGTGAAACATATTTTGAAATGTATGTAATAATTGCCCAAATAATTGCAATTGAAACACCAGCAAGAGGGCAAAGAGCAATAATTGTGCCAACACCAGATGCAACTGATTTACCACCTCTAAAACCAAGGAATAATGGTTTAGAGTGCCCAATTATAACGCAAGTTGCAGCAAGTGGCGGTGCAATTCTATGCGCGTCGCCAAACTTGAAACTTAAATATGCAGCAAGCACAACAGGAAGTGCGCCTTTGATAGCGTCTAGTATCATAACAATAAAAAACCAAGCTTTGCCAAGTACTCTTTTCACGTTTGTTGCACCAGTTGAGCCTGAACCCACTTCTCTAATATCTTGACCTGTTTTAAGTTTAACAATAATGTAGCCTGTTGGAATTGAACCAATTAAATATGCAATGATTGCAATTAAAGCTAAATATAAAATATAAGACAATTTATTTTTCTCCCTTTTCTCTAAAACCTATCCTAATTGGAGTTCCAAAAAACCCAAAGTTTTCTCTTAATTTTTTAGTGAGATATTTTTTATAACTATCTCGAATTAAATCAACATTATTCACAAAAAGCGCAAATGTAGGAGGTTTTGCCTTAACTTGTGTTGAATAGTAAATTCTGAGTCTTTTGCCCTTAACGCTTGCGGGTGGATTAAGCTCAATTGATTCATTTATAACTTTATTTAATATACCTGTTGAAATTCTTTTATTGCGCTCAGCGGCAACAACCATTGCTTCATCTAAAATGCTTGTTAACCTTTTACCTGTTTTTGCACTTATGAAAAGTTTTTTTGCATAACTTAAAAATGGAATTTCTTGCTCAGCTTCTTTTTCATATTTATGAGTTTGAACATTTTGAATTAAATCCCATTTGTTAAATGCAACAATAACCCCAACCCCCGCTTCTTCAATGGTTTGCATAATTTTTTTATCTTGGTCTGAAATGTTTTCTACTGCATCAATTACAACAACTGCAACATCTGCTTCTCTAATTGAGCGAAGTGCTCTATCTACAGCAAATGCTTCAATACCATAACTCACTTTTGATTTTTTTCTAATACCTGCGGTGTCAATTAATATAAATTCTTGGTCTTTATATGTAATTTCAGAGTTTATGCTATCACGAGTTGTGCCTGAAACATCTGACACAATTGCTCTATTTTCGTTTAAAATGGAATTTAGAATTGAGCTTTTGCCAGCGTTTGGTTTGCCTACAATTGCAACTTTGATTTTTGAAGAGTCATCGTAGTTTGATTTTTTTTCAATGTCTTCTGTAATTAAATCAAGCAAATCGCCAACGCCACCTGAACCATGGAGTGCTGAAACTGCTTGAGGTTCACCAAGGCATAGTTCATAAAAATCTGAAATATTTGTAATTTCGTCAATGCTATCAACTTTATTTGCAACAAGAATTACTTTTTTCTTTTCTCTTCGTAAAATGTTTGCAATATCTTTATCATAAGGGCTCAAGCCTGATTTAGCATCGACCACAAATAGAATTAAATCTGCTTCTTCAATTGCAATTTTTGCTTGAGTAAAAATATTTTGAACAAATTCAGATTCGGTGTCATCTGTAATAATACCGCCTGTGTCTATCATAATAAAAGGCTTATCTTGCCACTGTGCATCAAAATAAATTCTATCTCGAGTAACGCCTGCCATATCGTCAACGATAGATTTGCGCTCACCCAAAATTCTATTGATTAATGTAGATTTTCCGACATTTGGTCTGCCGACAATTGCTATTACTTTATTTTTCATAAAACAATTATACTACAAAGATTTATCTTCAATAATACTTGTGATACGAAGTCCAAATTTGTCTTCGATTACTATAACTTCGCCGTGTGCTACAAGCTTTCCGCAAACGAAAAGTTCAACTTGTTCACCCGCAACTTTGTTAATTTCAATAATTGAGCCTTTTTGAATGTCTAAAACTTTTTTAACTTTCATTTTGCATCTGCCAAGTTCAACTGTGATTTTCGCCTTAACATCTTGCATAATATCAAGGTTTTTTCTTGGCGTGCCAACAGCGCTCACTTCATTTTCAAAACTTGCAAAGCGAATTGGTTTAACCGTAATTACTTCATCATCTGGCTCTTCTTTTACTTCTGTTTTTTGTTGTGGTTGAGCCTTTGGCTGTGATGGTGGTGGGTATTGCGGTGCGTGAGGCGGTTGTGGGTTTTGTGGGGTTTGCGCCTGCGGGGTTTGCGTTTTTCTTTGTGGACTTGGCGGAACGTTCCCGATGTTTTCTTCCGGAATGCCTTGATTAAGGCTAGAGAACATACTCAAATCTTGCGCGGGTGTTTCAATGTTTTCAGGTGCTCCAGAAAACATGCTACCAGAGCCCATATTTAATGCGCCAAAATCTTGATTTTCATTATTATTTTCGTTTTCAAACCCAGTCATTGCTACCTTATTGAATAATAAATTGAGCGAAGTTAACTCTTAAAACTTCTCTTGCACCATTAAACACGGCGCTTACCATATCTTGAATTTCTTCTTTTGCTATTTCTTTGCCTGTTGGTGTTGAAAGTTCATCAGATGTTTTGCTTGATAAAACAGAAATTACGGCATCTCTAATTGCTGGCTTATATTGTTCCATTTCTGCAATAACAGCTGCCATAGGGTCAACTGGTGCAGGCGCACCATGACCACCGTGCCCGCCACCACCGTGTGCTGCAGCAGTTGCTGCCGCGTTTGCTGCTTCAATTTCTTCTATTGTTTTTGTGAGTTCGATTGCAACGTTAACTTTTAAGTATCTTCTTGTTGCTGGGTCAGCTAAGTTTAGAATAAAATCACCCAAATCAAGCAAAATGCCTTTTTCTTCTTGCGTTACTTCTGAACCATCTTCCGCGATTAATTCTTCTGATGGGTGAACTTTTGAAATTTCGGATTTTACAGTTGATTTAACAATTGAATTTCCAATGAACAACATTATTACGAAGAAGACCATTAAAACAACGGTATTTATCATAAGCAACATATTTGTGCTCATTTGTTTGCCTTCTTTACTTGAAGGTGTTTTAATTTCTTCGTCTTTAGGTTTTGCGTCTTTTCCTGAAGTAGGTTTAGCCATTATAAACTCCAATTTTATTAATTTAATATTATTATATCAACTCTTCTGTTTTTTGCCCTACCCTGAGAAGTTGAATTTGTTGCGATAGGCTTGATATCTGCGTAGCCAGAAACGGTAAATCTTTCTTTATCAAGTTTTTTGTTGACTATCAAATAATCCGCTATTTTTGAGGCTCTAACAGATGACAACTCCCAATTTGTTGCATATTTTGCATTTTTGATTGGCAAATTGTCGCTATGCCCTTCTATTCTAATGTGTTTTTGATTTTTAGTCAAAACTTTTGCAATTTCATCTAATGTTTGCTTTGATTTGGGTTTGATTTCAGCAGAAGCTGAATCAAATAATAAGCCTTCCCCCAAGCGAACAGTAAGTGAGCCTGCCTCTTTTATAATTTGGATATTCTCGTCTTTTGTTGTTTCTTTTAATTGTTTTGCAATGTTATCGAATTCAATAACTCTGATTTCTTCGCTATCGGAGGGGTTTTTTACGCCTTGTAAAAGTAAATTCACTCCAGGTTCATCTTTGTTCATTGAAATATTTTTATTTTCTTCTTTGGGAATTTCTTCGTGTGTTTTTTCACTAAATTGAGAACGGAGCTCTTTATTTTCAGTTGTTGCCCCAATATATAGCATCATAAAAAGAGCCAGAAGAATGGTTGTAAAATCAGAATAAGAAACAATCCATCTGTTCCTTCTTTGATTTTGATATTTTTTAAAAGAAAGAAAACCCACAATTAGCCCTTCCTAAAAAGTTTTGTAAAAATGGAGTTCTGCTGTTTTGTGTTTTCAAAATCGTCTTTGAAGTCTTCTAGGCCTTCTTTGACCACAATCGTGCTTTGGTTTTGGCATATTTTAACAACTGTTTTGATTACTACACGTTGGTAATTCATTTTGTCTTTTAAAACGTTCTTATAGTTACCTGAAATTGGCAAGAAAACGAGGTTTGCAAGTGCTAACCCCCACAAGGTTGCGCAAAATGCGGTTGCTATTCCTGGCATTAGTTGATTAATGCTTTGTGCAGAAGATGCTATTTGCATCAAGCCAGCGATTGCACCAATAATACCAAATGTTGGAGCATAGCCACCCATTTCTTCAAAAATTTCAATGTTTGTGTTGTCTTCTTTATTTACAAAATCCATGTAGTTTGTTAAATTTTGTTCTAATTGTTCAGGGTCATTTATATCAATGCAATTTTTAAGGCATTTGCGCAAGAATGGATTTTCAATTTTTGGAACAATTTTTTCTAAACCTAAAATGCCATTTTTTTTAACAAAAACAGAAATTTCAGACAAAAGTTCTATATCTTCATAAGAATTAATTTCTTCAGACAAAACAAGTTTTTTAGTGCTTTTGATTGCATTGAACACTTTGGGAATTGAAAAGTTCAAAGAGCAGGCACAAAGCGTTCCGCCCAAAACTATCAAGAGTGCATTCGGTTCAAAGACATCAACGAGCCCTTTTGATTTGAGTACAAAAGAAATTGAAATCAAAGAAAAACCGGCAATAATTGCCACAATATTTCCTAAGTTTAAATATCTTTTTTTGTGCATTTATTAAAACTCTTGATTGTTATTTTTTACATATAAGCCAAGGGCAAAAGGTTTGTATGAATTTATTTCAGTTTTAAGAGCATAATTTTCTTTATTTAAGTTGTTTATTTTTTCTCTTAAACTTTCGTTTTCTGTTTTTGCTCTTATAAGCTCCATTATAACTTCATCTAACCCGTCCATTTTTTCAGAAAGAAGGGAATTCATTTTGGAAATGATATTTTCTTCAACTCTTGAGAGGCTATTTTCAATTCTGGCAAGTGCTGTACCTTGAGTGCTTGCGCTGCGAGGCGCTTGGGCTAGCGCTTGTTGTTGCTTTTTGTTTATTTCTCCAATTTCTGCTTGAACTTGTTTTCTTGCATTAATAAGGTTTTTTTTGTTTGCAAGCAAAGCAGAAGTTTCATCAGACATAAAAGTTTTTTCTCTTGTTGTTTGAACTCTTTTTGCGTTGAATAAATTCTTAACTTTTTTTAGAATTTCAACATCACCTTTTGTGAAATACAAATTGCCAAACTCATCTTTTTTTGGCTTTAAGTTTGTTCTTTCGCATAAAGTTTCTATTTCTGTAATGTTCGCGTCTAGTATTTCTTGTACCTTCATAGCACTTATAACTTCGTTGTTTATTCCAAATTCCCCTGCTCTAATCAATTTGAAAAACCTCTTAACCCGTCTTTTTAATATTATAAGGTAAAAATAAATAAAAAACGAATTATTAAGTATTATGAAGAATAAAGTAATAAATTAAAGACTTTGCATTAGCTTAAACCTGCACAGTGCCTGCGTTTTGAGATGGTACTATGTTTTGACCTTGTTGCGATAATTTAAGTAAAATTTCTTTTGCGCTGAGTGCGTCTTCAGCATAAATCCCGCCTTGTGTGTTTGCTTGAATATCATTTAACAAAGCGATTGTTTCTTCGTTGCCTGACGCATAGCCAATATTAAGAGTTGTTAGTGCCATTTGCCTTACTGACGCTGATGGGTCTTTCAAAGATTTGTTCAAAAGCGCAGTGAGTGCTGGGTCTGATTTTCTGCTTTCATGCTCTTTAAATTTTTCAAGAAGTTGTGTTGCACCCATTAAACGAACTTTTGGGTCGTTGTCATTTAAATAATTTTCTAAAGTTTTAATATACTCATCAGTTAAAGGTGTGATATTTACTGGTTTTTCTTCTGTTTTTTGCTCTGGCGCTGGTCCTTGTGTCTCATTTGCTTGAGGAGATTGGTTTAATGCCTGCGTATCTTGTGTTTGTAATTGTTGAGGTGCTGGCATTTGCACGTTTGTTTGTTGTGTTTGAATTGCCGGATAAGCATTTTGAGGTGCTGGCATTTGAGGTAGCATCATATTACCTTGTGGAACATAAGCTGGATATGTTGCCGCAGGGCTTGTGTAGTATGTGTTTTGAGGATAAATAGGTGCACCATTTGTGGTTGTTGGGTTGAATATGTTAATATTTACCGCTCCGCCAGCTGGAATATTTACGCCTTGAGGGTACACAGGCATTACTTGCGTTTGTTGTGGTTGAGCTTGCGTAGGCTGTGCTTGCGCGTTTTGTTGTGCAACAGGCGGTGTTGCGTATGAGTTTTGCACCATTTGGTTTGCCATAGGTGGTTTTGGCATGCTTATCTGATTGGTTTGACCATACGCAGAAATTGGTTGAACACCTTGACTTGAATAAGAATTGTTATTAATTGCTTGCACTTTTTTACCTTCCTTCTATGTATTAATAAAAACATTCAAAGGAAAATAATTGCCAATTTTTAACAAAAAATTAAGTTTCCCAAATTTTAGACATAATTTGCGCATATTTAGAAGTTGAAAGCCCCATACTATATGCAGCAAGCATAGAAACATAGTTTGGCATCATACCCGTTGAACTTTTGATCATGTTCATCAAGGCACTACAATCTCCTGTGCCCGAAAAAGATATTGCATCTTCCACGGAATTTGAAGCTGCTTCATAATTTTGAGTCATTATTGTTTTATTGGTTTCTAAATCGGAATAGTGTTTATCAATGTTTTTAGTTAATGCTTCAACAATGCCGTGTGCTGAATTTAAATCTTTTGCGCTTGAAATAGTTACATTAAAACCAGCAATAGAAAAGGCTGTGTCAAACTCAAGAACTGAGTTTTCAGTCCCTTCAAAACCAATTTGTGTTTGTGCAGAAGTTATATATTTTTCGTTCACTTCTTCATCGAGAACGTAAGTGCCGTCTTCTTCTCTTTTAAATTCTTGAATACTTGCGGGTTTATAGTCGTGCGCACCAAAAACATTTGCACCACCGTAGCTTGTGCTGTTTTTTAATTCATATAAATCGCCAAGCAGTGCATTTATATTTTCTTGCGCTGTAGCGTATTCGCTGGGAGTGGAAGTTTCTGTTAGGGTGTTTAATTCGGCTTTAATATTTTCGGCTATTTCTTTCATTCCATTTAGAGAGTTTTGTGCAACATTAATTAAAGCGATACCGTTTTGAGTACTTTTTTGTATTTCAAAATAATCACCTAATCTGTAATCAAAATCAATTGATGAAGCATAAGTGTCTTCATTAGAACTTATTCCGCTTCCTTCAGAATAATTGCCTTGAGAATATTGTTCAGCTTTAACCTGTCTCTCATAAACAGAGGTAAGGGTATTTGTCTTAAATAATCCTATCGCGCTAACCATATCATCCTTCTGAACTCTTAGTTTACCCATTCCCTAATACGGCAAAATATAGCAAAATATTTAGAAATTTTTACAAAAGTTAATATATGCTGAGCTTTTGATTGTAAAACTGCTGAATGAAACTTTTTCTTTAAACAAAAACACTCCCATTAGGGAGTGTTTTTAATGAATAAAAATATTTTTTTAAGAAACCGCAGTCATAGAAGGGGCAATCATAACAAAGTGTCTTACGAGTTCTGCGTCCCATTGAATGCCTGCGCCAAGTTTTAAAATTTCGCAAGCCTTCTCGCAAGACATTCCTTTGCGATATGGACGGTCAGAAACTAATGCGTGATACGCATCTGCAACCGCTACAATTCTTGCCTCAAGCGGGATTTCATCACCTTTCAAACCACATGGATAGCCAGAGCCGTCAATATGTTCGTGGTGATATTTAACCATTGGAATCAAATCATGTAGTGATTCATTTGGAGCAAGCACTTTTTCAGCACCAATTACTGGGTGTTGCTTCATAATTTCCCATTCTTCATCGTTTAATTTATCAGGTTTGCGTAACACTGATTCAGGAATGCCGATTTTGCCGATATCATGTAGCATTGCACCAAGTTTAATGCGTTCAACTTGACCTGCTGGGAGGTTGAGTTCTTTTGCAAGCGCTTCAGCATATTTTGAAACGAATGTTGAATGACCTTTTGTATATGTATCTTTTGCGTCAATTGTGCCTGCAAGGCTGGTAACAACTTCAAGCAAGTGTTTGTTTGAGACAATTTCTTCGTTGTGGAATCTTTTAACAAGCTCGTCTTCAAAATCAATACCAATTTGAGCGTGTCTTTTGATTAAGATATCTGCAAATGATTTAAGAGCTTCATCGTCCCAGAAATTGTAGTCATCAGCTGCGACAATTGAACTTTGACCTGTTTCGCAAGTTTTGCTTTTTGAAAGACACATTGCTTGTTCTGCAAGAATGAGTAATTTTTCTTGGTCGCGAGTAATGTTTGGATAATCTGCAATGCCTGCGCTAACTTTAATTGGACCAACGTTGTCCATATAAATACAAGAGATAACATAGCAAATATATTCTGCTAAATATTTAGCCTCTTGAACACCTGTTTTTGGCATTATGATTGCAATTTCGTCGCCACCATAACGAGCAGCAAAGTCAGTATTTCTCATACTTTCTTTAATTTTTTCTGCAACAGATTTAATGATTTCATCACCTTTGGCATGCCCTTGTTCTCTGTTTATTTGGGTGATATTTTCAACGTCGAAAATACAAACAGATAATTTTTCATTTTCTTTTTGAGCAAGCTCGATTTGGTTATGCAATTCTTCTTGGAATGATTTATGGTTTTTAAGCCCTGTAAGTGGGTCAATGTCTTGGTTATTTTGAAGCATTCCCATTAATTTTTCGCACTCAAAATACAAACAAAGATAATTAGCAATTAATTGATAAAAATCTTCGTGCATTCCAGGGTTAGCATCGCCAATAATAAACACGCCAAGCGGTGTTTTGCCATGTCCAATTGGCATAATTGAGAGCCTTGTATCTTTTAGGTAAGACATCTTCAAAAATTCTATATTAGAGGTGTATTGTGGAGAATTTTCGTTGAAACATCTTGCAATAGGATTAGACTCGTCGTTCAACATAACTTTTGCAGAATATGCAGAATCGTTCTCATCCATCATTTTAAGATTAATGTATTCATTTTTATTATTTACAAAACCTATGCCAACAGAAGATATTTGCATAGTTTTGTATAAAATATTGTACAGTGCATGTGCTAATTGGGTGTAGCTTTCCGCAGTTTTGAAGCAATTATTGATGCTTTTAATAATATCTTGATAATTCAAGACAGATAGCCTGCGTAGATTGTTTTGCGTGTAACCGCTATAAAGCCTATTTGCAGTTGTTCTTGTATTTTGTTTTCCCGCTATTGGGTTAGAAATTAATCCATTTGATATATTC
>JAZNJP010000032.1:0-2471 GCA_045578125.1 Candidatus Gastranaerophilales bacterium
TACTTCATACTGGTCAAATGGCAATGTGAAAGAAATTGCAAAATATGCAAATAACAACAAAATATATGAACTCAAATGCAGTGAAAATGGCGCAAAAGAAGAAGAATACATATACGAAAACAACACAATAACAAAAAAACAATATATTCAAAGCGGCATCAAAGAAACAGTGTCTGTTAAAGGCATGATAAGTTCTTGCGCGATGTACGACTATAACGGAGAAAAATACTGCGAAAGCTTATATAGAAACGGTATTTTAACAAAAGAAAGAAGTTTCAAAGAAAACGGCGGCATTGATAGCGAAATATTTTACACTAACGGCAGAGCTGCAAAAGAACTAACATACTGGAAAAATGGTAACAAAAAAAGCGAAGTTATTCACAACAACAACAGCATCTGCAATATTTTAGAGTATAACAAAGATGGCATATTAAAAATTAGAAAAGAATATAATGCTATAACTAAATTTGTTAAAACAGAATTATTCAGTAATACAGGCAAAAACATTGCCACTGGTTTTGCAAAGAGATTTTTCGACAGATTTGATTTAGCAATTTGCTTTGATAGAAAAAATGGATTATTATCTCCAAACAGCGAAAACTTTAGTGCAATTAAAAAACTCTGTTTTAACATTGCGCACAAAACTGTTCGTTTAGTATAGTCATATTTTGTAAACCTCGCCAAATTTTATCCACCTTGATGTGGTATAATTTACTTAAATACACACGAGGTTGAAGATATGAAAATTACAAAAGACATTAAATATATTGGTGTAAATGACCATAATATTGACTTATTTGAAAGTCAATACAAAGTACCAAACGGAATTTCTTATAATTCTTATATTATTTTAGATGAAAAAATCGCTGTAATCGATACAGTTGATACTAATTATACACACGAATGGCTAGATAATCTTCAGGAAGCACTTGGCGGAAAAACCCCTGATTATCTCATAGTTCAACACATGGAGCCAGATCATAGCGCAAATATTTTAAACTTTGCAAATTCATATAAAGAAGCAAAAATTGTATCAAGCGCAAAAGCGTTTAATATGATGTCTCAGTTTTTCAAATCTGATTTTGAAGGAAGAAAAATTGTTGTTTCAGAAGGTGACACGATAAGCCTTGGAAAACATAATTTGACTTTTGTTACAGCGCCTATGGTGCATTGGCCAGAAGTTATTGTAACATACGATAGCTACGACAAAGTTTTATTTTCAGCTGATGGCTTTGGAAAATTTGGCGCATTAGATAGAGAAGAAGAGTGGGCTGATGAAGCAAGAAGATATTATATAGGCATTGTTGGCAAATATGGCACTCAGGTTCAAAATCTTTTAAAAAAAGCAAGTGGGCTTGAAATTGAAAAGATTTGCCCTTCCCACGGCCCAGTGCTCACAGAAAATCTTGGTTACTACTTAAATTTATACAACACTTGGTCAAGCTACCAAGCTGAGGCTGAAGGCATTATGATTGCTTATAATTCAGTTTATGGAAACACCAGAAAAGCAATCATTGAACTTGAGGGTAAATTAAAATCAAAAGGTTGTCCCGAAATTAAAGTTTTTGATCTTGCAAGATGCGATATGCACGAAGCAATTGCAAATGCATTTAAATATAGCAAATTAATCGTTGCAACAACTACATACAACGCGGATATTTTTCCTACAACAAGAATATTCCTTGAAGGTCTAAAAGAAAGAAATTATCAAAACAGAACTGTAGCACTTATTGAAAATGGCACTTGGGCACCAAACGCCAAAAAAGTTATGCAAGGCATATTCGAAGAATGCAAAAAAATAACTTTTGCGGAAAACCCAGTAACAATTAAATCTGCCCTAAGCGAAGAAAGCATCAATCAACTTGAAGCACTCACTGATGAACTTTGCAGAAATTATATCGCTTGGGATAGCAAAAAAGCAAATAAAAACGACCTAAAAGCATTGTTCAACATAGGCTACGGCTTATATCTTGTGACAAGCAATGATGGCAAAAAAGACAACGGACTTATCGTAAACACTATTTCACAAGTTGCAATCTCACCAGATAAAATTGCAGTTACAATAAGCAAAGAGAACTATTCTCACCACGTAATTAAACAAACTGGCAAATTAAATGTAAATTGTTTAACCATTGAAACGCCATTTTCAGTGTTTGAAAAATTTGGTTTTCAAAGCGGAAGAACAACAAACAAGTTTGATGGTTGCACTCCGCTATATTCTGATAACGGACTTGTATTCTTGCCTAAATATGTAAATTCATTCATATCACTACAAGTCGAAAAATATGTAGATTTGGATAGCCATGGAATGTTTATTTGCTCAATTACTGAATCAAGAGTAATTTCAGATATTGAAACTATGACATATTCCTACTACCACGCAAATGTTAAACCAAAACCGCAAACCGATGGCAAAGTTGGTTTTGTTTGCAAAATTTGCGGATATATATATGAAGGCGAAAAATTACCAG